>JAQVDY010000002.1 GCA_028698215.1 Actinomycetota bacterium
GGTAACCCGTTCAGCCCTGCAGAACGCAGCATCCATTGCTGCCCTGCTGCTTACCACCGAGGTAGTGGTAGCGGAAAAGCCAGAGCCTGAGAAGGCACCGGCCATGCCGGGCGGGGGCGGAATGCCGGGCGGAATGCCGGGCGGAATGCCAATGATGTAAACAGTAAAGAAAAAAGCTGGTCTTAACGGCCAGCTTTTTTTATGGCCTAATGCTTGGTTATAAATTGAATAAATCATTAACTTATAGTAATATTTTTTTAACTTATTATGGGGACAAGCAGGTGTGGCCATAGATTTCTTTTATAAAACCTTATTTGTAATATTAACCTATCTTTTTGGTTCATTTCCTACTGCTTATGTAATTTACAAATTAAAAAAAGGTGCGGACATCAGGACCGAAGGCAGCGGCAATGTAGGAGGGACCAATATAGCCAGGACCATGGGGGCAGGGGCAGGCATAACCACCATAATTCTGGATATGGTTAAAGGTTTTATACCTATGATGGCTGCTTATCTTATTTTTGGCAGTAATTTGCTGATGGCTTCCCTGGCTTCTGTGGCCGTTATATTGGGACATGACTTTCCTGTTTATCTCAAGTTTAAGGGAGGCAAGGGTATAGCTACCTCTTTTGGGGCTATTGTAGGAATGTGCGCTTTTCCTTTTACCAGCCAGCCGGTATATTTAAGGATTGGCCCCATTTTTACCATATTGCTGGCTGCGGCTATTTTTTTTGCTATATTCAGGATAGTTTCGGTTTGTTCCCTGGCAGCCACCGTGGCTACGCCGCTATCATTTTATTTTTTTAGGTTTCCCATATTCATAGTAATAACGGCCACCGTATGGGCTATTCTAGCCTTGATTGCCCACAGGGGTAATATTGGTAGGCTGATAAGAAAAGAAGAGAAAAAAATTAAAAGAAAAGGGGTTTAGATGGAAGTTGAAATAGGCAAAGGTAAAACAGGCAGAAGGTCTTACGGTTTTGATGAGGTAGCCATTGTGCCCAGCAGGAGAACCAGGGACCCTGAAGATGTGGATATTACTGCCAACCTGGGAGGATTTGACCTGCAAATACCCTGCCTGGCTTCGGCCATGGATGGGGTAGTGGATGTGGATATGGCTATAGAGATGGGAAAAATAGGGGGATTAGCCGTGCTTAACCTGGAGGGAATACAAACCAGGTATGAAGATGCTGATGCGCAGTTGCAGCGGATAGCTGCTTTTGCCCCCCAGGAAGCTACCAGTAAAATGCAGGAAATTTATAAAGAGCCTGTCCAGGAAGAATTAATCGTAAAAAGGATAAAACAGTTAAAGGCTGCAAATATAATAACCTGTGCCTCATTAACCCCTCAAAAAGTAGAAAGATACTACCAGGTAGCAGTAGATGCCGGCCTGGACATATTGGTAATACAAGGTACAGTAATAAGTGCAGAGCATGTGAGCCAGACCAAAAATCCCCTGGACTTAAAGGAGTTTATACCCAGATGCAAGATACCGGTTATTGTAGGGGGCTGTGCTTCCTATTCCAGTGCCCTTCATTTAATGAGGACCGGGGCAGTAGGGGTGCTGGTGGGAGTAGGGCCAGGTGCAGCCTGTACTACCAGGCAAGTGCTTGGCATTGGAGTTCCCCAGGCTACTGCTATTGCTGATGCTGCTGCTGCTAGAATGCGGCATCTGGAGGAAACAGGGAATTATGTGGCAGTTATTGCTGACGGGGGAATGAGGACCGGGGGCGATATAGCCAAAGCCATAGCCTGCGGAGCGGACCTGGTAATGATAGGCTCGCCTCTTTCCAGGGCTAAGGAAGCACCAGGCAGAGGCTATCACTGGGGTATGGCCACTTTTCATCCGGAGCTTCCCCGGGGAACCAGGATCAAGACTGATGTAGTGGGCAGCCTCCGCCAGATTTTGATAGGGCCTGCATTTGAAAATGACGGAACCCTTAATTTATTTGGGGCGTTGAGGACATCCATGGCTACCTGTGGCTATGAGAGTATTAAGGATTTTCAAAGGGCGGAAGTAATGGTGGCGCCATCCATAAAGACTGAAGGCAAAATGCATCAAAGGGAACAAAAAGTAGGAATGGGATTATAGGATTATGAAAAATAATACATTAAGCGGCATGGATTCGGTCCTGGTAGTAGATTTTGGCGGACAATACAGCCAACTCATAACCAGGAGGATAAGAGAGCTCAGGGTTTATTCAGAGCTTATAGCCTATGATACACCCTTAGAGAAAGTAGTGGCTAGGAAGCCCAAAGGCCTGATTTTTTCCGGCTCGCCCTATAGCTTAAGTTCTGGTAAGTTTCCCCAGGTCAGCCGGAAATATTTATCCCTGGGTATACCTATTTTGGGCATATGCTTCGGTATGCAGTTAATAACCTATCTGCTGGGGGGCAAGATTACGGCTGGGGGTAAAAACGAATATGGCAAGACAGAGATTAACCTGGATATAAGTTCTCCCCTTTTTGATGATTTAAAACCGGTAGAAACCTGCTGGATGAGCCACAAGGATAGCGTGGAAATATTGCCGGAAGGATTCAAAGTCATAGCCTCTACAGCTAATCTTCCTATTGCCGGAATAGGCAATGAACAGGATAGGATATTTGGAATACAATTCCACCCTGAAGTTATGCATACCCCCTCTGGAATGGATATATTGAATAATTTCCTGTTTAATATTTGTGATTGTAAACCCGACTGGACCATGGTGTCCATTATTGAGAAGAGGGTAGCCCAGATACAGGAAAAGGTGCAGGAGGGCAGGGTAATATGCGGACTTAGCGGTGGAGTGGATTCATCCGTAGCAGCTTTGCTGGTGCATAAAGCGGTAGGAGACAAGCTAACCTGTATCTTTGTAGATCACGGCTTGCTCAGGATGGGGGAGGCCAGCCAGGTGGAAAAAACTTTTAAAGAAAATTTCAAGGTGAACCTTATTTCTATTGATGCCCGGGACAGGTTCCTTAAAAAATTGAAAGGGGTAACCGAACCTGAGCAGAAAAGGAAGATAATAGGTAATGAATTTATCAGGATTTTTGAAGAGGAAGCTAAAAAAATAGATGAGGTTGATTACTTGGTACAGGGTACTTTGTATTCTGATGTGATTGAAAGCGGTACCAGGGATGCAGCCAAAATAAAAAGCCATCACAATGTGGGGGGATTACCTGCAGATATGCAGCTTAAGCTTATAGAGCCTTTAAGGTACCTTTTTAAAGATGAAGTCAGAAGGCTGGGAGTAGAGCTAGGCTTACCGGAAGACATAGTATGGCGGCAGCCTTTTCCCGGCCCGGGCCTGGCCATTAGGATTATAGGAGAGATTACCTCAGAAAGAATTTCCATTCTGCAAAAGGCAGACAACATTGTATTGGAAGAAATAAAAAGGGCGGATCTTTATGAGAAAATATGGCAGTCTTTTGCTATACTGCCCTGTATAAGAAGCGTGGGGGTAATGGGAGATGAGAGGACTTATGCCTATCCCATAGCCATCAGAGCTGTAAACAGTGATGATGCCATGACTGCCGATTGGGTAAGGTTGCCTTATGATATTCTGGAAAGAATTAGCAGCCGTATTATCAATGAGGTTGAAGGAGTTAACAGAGTAGTATATGATATAAGTTCCAAACCACCCAGTACCATAGAGTGGGAATAATGTTAATTTTTAAGGAGCTAAGAAATGGATGAATTTCATAAAAAATTAAATCAGTACCGGGAAAAAATAAATGAGATAGACCAAAATATTGTAGACAACCTCAACCAGCGGGCCCAGCTGGTGCTGGAAGTTAAAAGGCTTAAGGAAGCAGAAGGCGTGCCTTTATATGATGCAAAAAGGGAAGAAGAGTTAATAAACAATATAGTCAAATACAATAAGGGTCCATTATATAATGATAATATTGTACAAATTTTTGAATCAATATTAAGAAACGTACAGATTTTGGAAAAAGACGAGAATCTCTAATTGAGGTTGAAATATACTTCAGTTTGCCTATAATTATTAAAATTTCCTAATTTTTTTAATTTAATATCAGTTATGGAAGAAAACATAAAACTTATTAAGAAAAACTTTGTTACGGTTATTGCAGGGCCATGCGCAGTGGAAAGCTGGCAGCAGATTAATGCTATAGCCAAAGTGGTACATGATACAGGGCTTACTTTTATGAGGGGCGGTGCCTATAAGCCCCGGACTTCTCCCTATAGTTTTCAGGGCTTGGAGCTGAAGGGTTTGCAGTATTTACGAAAAGCAGCAGATGCGTTTGGATTAAAAGTAGTTACGGAAGTTACCGATGCGGCCAAGGTGGAAGATGTAGCTGAGTATGTGGATGTACTGCAAATAGGAACCAGAAACATGTCTAACTTTGCCCTGTTAAAAAAAGTAGGTAAAGTGGCAAATCAAAAAAATATGCCGGTCATCCTAAAAAGGGGTTGGGCTTCTACCATAAAGGAATGGCTGCTGGCAGTAGAATATATAACCCAGCAGGGTAACTGTGAAGTGGTTTTGTGCGAAAGGGGTATCAGGACTTTTGAAACAGATACCAGGTTTACCCTAGACCTTTCGGCTATACCGGTTATAAAAAAACTAAGCAAGTTACCTATCATTGTAGATCCCAGTCACGCAGTAGGGCAAAGCGATTTAGTGATACCCATGAGCAGGGCGGCAGTGGCAGTGGGTGCTGATGGACTGATAGTAGAATCCCACAATGATCCGGCTAAAGCCCTTTGCGACGGACAACAGGCCCTTACCCCCCGTGAGCTGAATGAAATGCTTCGCCAAGTAAAGAAAATAGCAGAGATATTCAATAAAAAGATAAGGTAGCTGAACAGAATTGGAGTTAGAAAAATACCTTAACCCCCAGCAGGTTCAAGCAGTTAAGAATACAGAAGGGCCTTTGCTGGTGATTGCCGGGGCTGGCAGCGGAAAGACCAGGGTCCTTACTTATAGGATTGCATATCTGGTAAAACACCTGAAAGTGGATCCATTTAATGTATTGGCCATAACCTTTACCAATAAGGCAGCCCGGGAAATGAAAAAAAGGGTAATTGGTTTAGTGGGCAGGATAGGCGAATCCATGTGGGTCAGCACTTTTCATTCTTTTTGTGCCAGGGTATTGCGTTCCGAAATATCCAAGCTGGGCATCTCTTCCAATTATGTGATATATGACCAGGATGACAGCATAAAGCTGGTAGCCAGGTGCATAAAAGATGCCAACCTGGATATAAAGAGTTTCTCGCCCAGGGCTATAGCTGCGGTTATCAGCGATGCCAAGAACCGTTTAATTGATTTCGAGACTTTTTCTGAACAGGCTGCAGATTATTTTGAAAAACAAGCAGCTAAAATTTATACTGCCTACCAGGATCAGCTGTATAAAGCCAATGCCCTGGATTTTGATGATCTTTTAATGTACATGGTGGATATATTAAAACTCTTTCCAGAGGTTAAGAAAAAATACCAGGAAAAATTTAAATACATACTGGTAGACGAGTTTCAAGATACCAACCAGGCCCAAAATGAGATAATAATGCTTCTCTCGGAAAGCCACCACCGGATTTGCGTGGTAGGAGACGATGACCAGAGTATTTATAGCTGGAGGGGAGCCGATATAAGGAATATTATTGATTTTGACCGTCAATTTTCCCATACCAAGGTAATTAAACTGGAACAAAACTACCGTTCCACTCAGAACATACTGGATGCGGCTTATCAACTTATCAAAAATAATGAGAGCCGGAAAGAGAAAAAGCTATGGACCCAGAATCCCAAGGGTGAGCTAATATCCAGTTATAGGGCTGAAGATGAAAAGAAGGAAGTAGCTTTTATACTGCAAAAGATTAACCAGTACCATGAATCAGGTAAAAACTACCGGGATTTTGCCGTCTTTTACCGCACTAATGCCCAGTCCAGGGCGGTGGAAGAACAGCTTATCAAACAGAATATCCCCTATAAGATTTTTGGCGGGGTAAGGTTTTATGACCGTAAAGAGATAAAGGATATGTTGGCTTATTTCAAGCTTATAGCCAATCCTTCCGATGTTATCAGCTTGACCAGGATAGTAAATGTCCCTTCACGTAAAATTGGTAAGAAAACCCTGGATACCATAGAAAAATATTCCCAAAGAAACCGTATTACCTTTTGTGAAGCTTTTTACCGCAGTGACGAAGTAGGTGAGCTGTCTGAAGGGGTAAAGAAAAGGATCTCCGACTTTATATCATTTATGGCTGGCTTAAGGGAATTTATCCAGGAGGGGAGCCTGGGAAGCTTACTGGAAAAAATATGGACAGATACCGGGTATATGAAAGAATTAAAATCAGAGCAGACCATAGATGCTATGAACCGCATAGAAAATCTAAGGGAGCTGCTTACGGTAACCCTGGAATTTGAAGCCAGGGCTACTCAGGAAGGCTTTAGCAAGCTGGTATCTTTCCTGGAAGAGATTTCCCTGCTAACTGATATTGACAATTATGACCAGGATTCTGATGCCATGGTGCTTATGACCCTGCATAATGCCAAAGGCCTGGAGTTTCCGGTGGTATTTATTATTGGGATGGAAGAAGGTATTTTCCCTCACTCCAGGAGTATGGCCAGCCTGGATCAGCTGGAGGAGGAAAGAAGGCTTTGCTATGTGGGAATGACCAGGGCCCAGGAGAAGCTGTTTTTAACTTCCGCTAAAAGCCACAGCATTTACGGAGATACCAGGTTTAGTACCATTTCCAGGTTTTTAAAGGAAATACCCCCGCAATTGCTGGAAGATGAAAGCCCTAAAAAAATTCCGTTACCCGGTCTGGCTTCCAGGGAAATCCCGGAAATAGGAGCAGGAGAAATGGTAGAGCATAAACTATGGGGAAAAGGCCGGGTATTAAAGGTTAAAGAGCTGCCCCAGGATATAGAACTGGATATTGAGTTCGATAGCGTGGGACTAAAGCACTTGCTGGGAAGCTATGCCCCTATAAAGAAGGTTCACGGTTAAGGAATTAGCTCAAGGTTAAGATAGGAATTTGAGCAGTTCCGATACCTCTTTTTCTGTTCCCGTAGTGAGAGTAGTTACCATAACTGCATTACCGTGTTTCCTGGCTGCCTGGTATGCTTTAAAGATAGACTGGTAAAGCTGGTCTTCATCTTGTGACCAGGCAACTGTGCTTAAAGGATTAATCTTATATTTTACCATTTGTCTACCCAGGCTGGCCCAAAAGGCATCTAATGCTTCATCTATATTTTGCTGCCTTACCGGGTAAAGGCTTATTTGTACGGCTATCATAAGCTTGCTCCTTATAGTAGTTTTAATATTTCTTCCTTTACTTGGTTGAATTCTGGAGAGGTAAGTATGTTGATGTCCCGGGGCCTGGCAATATTTATATCGAATACCTTATTTACTAATGCAGGCCTTTGGCTGAGCAAATATATCCTATCGGAAAGGAACAGGGCTTCATCTATATCATGGGTTATAAACAGTATGGATGCATCCAGCTTGTCAAAAAGCCTTAAGAGCCAGGCCTGCATCTTCCTACGTGTTATGGCATCCAAGCTGGCAAAGGGCTCATCTAAGAGCATGATATCCTGGGCAAAAAGATAGGTTCTTAGTAAAGCAGCCCTCTGCCTCATACCTCCTGAGAGCTGGGAAGGGTAATTTTGCTCAAAACCTTGTAGCCCGAACTCAGGAATATATCCGGCTGCTTTCCGGTGTGCACTTTTTTTGGTTTCACCCTTTATATAAAGGGGCAGGCATACATTATCCAATATATTGTTCCAGGGGAGGAGCAGGTCCTTCTGGTGCATGTAGCTTACCCTTCCGGTCTTGCCGTTATATAACTCGCTGTCAATTATTACTTTCCCCTGGTCTGGTTTCTCCAGGCCAGAAATAATATTAAACAGGGTGCTTTTTCCGCATCCGCTGGGTCCCAATATTGACACAAATTGGCGCCGGTACAATTCCAGGTTTATATTTTCCAGGGTGTTTAGCCCTGGATAGCTTTTTTTTATGTCTATTACTTCCAGTATCTTGTCATTTTTATTGATCATTATGGCTCCGGTAAAAATTCATTGGTGTAAGCTTGGTTAAAATCGAGGGGTTTACTGATAAGACCCTTTTCATACATCCAGCTGCTGAATCCTTCCCAAATTTCTTCTTTCATATAGCCCCATCCTTGGCTATGACTTATGTAATGAGTGGAAAGGTATTGCTGGCTGGCTATTATCATATCACTATCCAGCTCCGGGTTTTCCTTTAACAGAATCCGGGCTGCATCATCAGGCTGCTCAATACAGAACTGGTAGCCTTCCTGGGTAGCTTGAAGAAAATTTTCTACCAGCTGGGGATTTTCTTCTATGGTATTTTTGGAGGCGATAATTACCGGTGTATAGAAATTCAGCTGGGGATCCAAATCCTGAAGCAGCATAAAATCTAATGGAAAACCCATAAGCTCTGCCCTTATTCCGTCCCATCCATAATATATCCAGGCAAAATCTATATCTCTCTGCACGCTGGCAAAAAAATCGGCAGCACCAATATTAACCATTTCCAGCTGGGAATAGTCTGCTCCGTATTTATCCATCAAGCCTTTGAGCATGGCTTCTTCCATAGGGGAACCCCAGCCGCCGTACCTTTTGCCTTCAAAATCCGCAGGGGTATCTATATTCCTTTCGGCAGGGGAAGCAAAACCTGAGGTATTTTGCTGGATTATAGCCGCTACCGCCACTATGGGTAATGGCTGGTCTGCAGTTCGGGCATAAGTCACCTGTTCTTGATAGCTTATGCCAAAATCCCCTTTATTGGCTGCGATAAGCTCTGCACTGCCGCCCTCTGCAGGCTGTATTATTTCAACTTCCAGCCCCATATCTTTATAGAAACCCTTATCCCTGGCCACATATAGGCCGGTGTGGTTGGTATTGGGCACCCAGTCCAGTATTACCGTAATATTATTTAACTGCGCAGCGGAAGAAGCAGCGCAGGAAATAGATATAAAGGTTAAAAATAATATTGAAGCTATTAAAAAAATAAGTAATTTTTTTATTCTATTCATGACAGTCCTTTCACCGATTAACTTTCACTTAATATATTCCAAATCTTTTTGGCTAGACCAGGGCATAGTCTTTTTTTCCACCAATTCTATAAGTTTTAACAGCAGTATGCTAAGAACAGTTATAACCAGTATGGCTGCAAACACCCTGTCGGTAGCAAAAGATTGCTTGGCCCTTATCATATACACACCAAGTCCTGCCTTGCCTCCCACCCATTCTCCAATAGTAGCCCCCATAATACTGTAGGTAGCTGCAATCTTCAGTCCCGAGAAAAACCCTGACATAGAGCCGGGCAGTTTTACATACCTGTATATCTGGCGCCGGCTAGAACCCATGGACCTTAACAGGTCTACAAGATCCTGGTCCACTGCTGCCAGGGATTGGATCAGGCTTATGGTTATGGGAAAAAAACATATAAGTACAACTATGATAAGCTTGGGGGTATAGCCATAACCAAACCAGATTATAAATAGGGGAGCCACCACTATCAGGGGTATGGTCTGGGAAATTATTAGCAGGGGGTAGACAGTTTTACTGAAACCCTGCAGGGCATCCATCAGTATTGAGATTAAAAATGAGAGGACTATAGCTATAATAAAGCCAGTAAAGGCTTCATAAAGGGTGACCACTATATCGAATTGCATATCCCTGAAGCCTAAAATTAAGCTTGCTGCAATACTGCTGGGGGAAGGCAGAATATAAGCAGGAAAGGCATTTAGCCTGGCCAGCAGTTCCCATATAGCAATTATGGCCAAAATCAAAAGTACCGGATAATATCTGCTGATTTTGTTTCTAGCCAGCTTCCTTTCCATATTACTGCAGCTCCTTTACTATGAGCAGCTTGCCTTCCCCTATTTCTATCTGGGCACAAGGTCCGGTAAATTCATTGCTTACTCCTCTTACCGGAGAAAACAGAAGCCTTTCATTTTTCAGCCGATATTTTAGCCCTTTGGTGTGGTTAACCACCGTATAGGGGGTTAACGAAAACAGGCTAATCTCCATACCCCTGTTTCCCTCTAGGGTAGCTTTTTTAAAAACAGTAAATATTTCCTGTTTCTCGGTTATTATCCTTATGTCTATTTCCTGCAGCAAGGGATCAGCCAATAACATTATATTGGCCAGGCTGTGGTCAATTCTTCCTCCTGTAGCCCCCAATATTATGGTTTGTCCTGCTCCTGCCCTTACTGCTTCCTTTACCGCCAGGTAAGTGTCGGTATAATCTTTATGGGCAGGTTGTTGAATAAACTTTACCCCCTTTTTTTGCAGGCTGATTTTGGTCTGCAAGTTAATGCTGTCCATATCTCCAATAACTAAATGGGGAGTTAACCCCAGCCTTAAGGTATGGTCCGCGCCCCCGTCAGCACTAATGACCAGGTCAGGTTCGCTGAACCCCAATTTAAATATGTTTTGCCTTATCTGTTCCAAATCTCCTATATGGCCATTGGCCACAATAATGTTTTTTTGCTTATTATCCATAGTTTCCTTTCAAAAAAAAAGCCAACCTGACATAGGTTGGCATACTAATATTAGCTACACTTCCCTACGCTAGCATTATCTAGGTCAGGTGGTTGGGGTCGGCATAAACATGCCCTCTCAGCCTTCTGGCTCCCCCAGCGCTTGAATATTCAATTTTCAAAGAATTTTCATTATAATAATAACAGTTTTACTGATTATAGATTACCACCAACCGGTAAAAAGTCAAATGGGGTGATTAAAAGTTTATGAAGTTGACCGAAAGAAAAAAAGAAATTATAAAGCAGGTGGTGCTTAGGTTTATAAGGGATGCAGAACCAGTATCTTCCAAAAGTGTGGCTTCCAGCCCGGAACTAAATTTAAGTACGGCTACCATAAGAAGGGAGATGTCCGAACTGGAAGAAATGGGGTATTTGACTCATCCCCATACCTCTGCAGGCAGGGTGCCAACCGATGAAGGATACCGCTATTATGTGGATAATTTTTTACAGACAGGTTCCGCTGAGCTGGTCCCGGACAGCAGCCTGGCCAATCTGGACCTGGGTTTGAGCCGGGATATGGAGCTGGATACCATATTGAAGAAATCTTCAGAGAACCTGGCCCGGATAACCAGCTATTTATCCATGGTAGTAGCTCCGGCTATTAGCCAGAGCAAGCTAAGGCATATAGAGCTGCTGAAGCTGGAAGGCAATAATTATTTAATGGTGCTTATTACGGATAATGGCCATGTTTACAAAAGAAACTTTAGTGGGGAGGGTTCTTATTCCAACCTGGACCTGCAGGCATTGGTTAACTCTCTCAACTTGCAGTTTAAGGATAAGTATATTTCGGAGATTTATTCTACGGGCTTGAAGCTGCCGGAAAGTGAATCCCACCTGGTGCTGCTGGCTAAAAGGGTTATGGACCTAATCCGTGATTACGCTAGTGAAGGCATACAGTATAACCGGATTTTTGTACACGGAACTTCAGATGTGCTTAATCAGCCGGAATTTATAGATTTGGCTAAAATCAGGAAAGTATTGAGGGTAATAGAAAATGAATATATGCTGATGCAGGTTTTACTGGATACGTCTAAAGAGAATGAATTTATCATAAAGATCGGATCCGAGGTATTTGACCAGGAGACTGATGAGCTAAGCCTGGTAGCATCTAAATACAAAATCCATAACCAGCCTTCGGGAGCTATAGGTATTCTGGGCCCCAAGAGAATGGATTACTGTAAGGTCATAAATGTAATTAACCTGTTTAAGGTTAATTTAAATGAAATCTTTGCTTCCAGGACCTGATTGGAAAAATATATCCAAATAAGTTATTATTTCTAACTTTGAGTATATTAATGTTGAGGTGAGGTAAGAATTGGCGCAAAAAAGGGACTATTATGAAGTACTGGGTGTTTCCAGGCAGTGCAGCAAAGAAGAATTAAAGAAAGCCTACCGGAAACTGGCCCACAAATACCATCCGGACGTAAATAACGGTGATGGGGATGCTGAAGAAAAATTCAAGGAGATATCAGAAGCTTATGCGGTGTTAAGCAATGATGATAAAAGAATGCAGTATGACCAGTTTGGTTTTAGCCGCAATTTATTTAATGAAGCAGATTTCAGCAGTGTTTTTGAAGAGTTTAATTTTGGGGATATTTTTAATGCGTTCTTCGGATCCGGCTTTGGTGGAGGGTTTTCCTCCCAGAGAAGGTCCAGAAGCCGGGGATCTGATGTAGAAGCTGGAATTAAATTAAGTTTTAAAGAAGCTGCTTTTGGGGCTAAAAAGGAAGTTGAATTTTTTGTAGATGACATTTGCCAGGATTGTGGAGGCAAGGGCAGCCAAAGTGAAGAAGGTATAAAAACCTGCTCCCAGTGCAGGGGCACAGGGCAGGTAAGAATCCAGAGGCAGACTTTTTTAGGCAGCATAGTTACTTCTTCCACTTGCAGAAACTGTGAAGGAAGCGGTAAGGTAATAACCGATCCCTGTCCTAAATGCCAGGGAAGCGGCTATTATCAGCAAAAAAAGAAATTAAAGGTAGATATTCCTGCTGGTATCCATAACGGGGACAGGCTCAGGGTAGCGGGTAGAGGTAATTCTGCTGGCATAAGCGGACTAAATGGTGATTTGTACGTCTCGGTGGAAATAGAACCCCATCCATCATTAAAAAGGGAAGGGGATAATGTTATATCGGAGGTGGAAATATCTTTTGCCCAGGCAGCTCTGGGTTGTAAGGTAGTGGTTGAAACCCTGGATGGCGAAGAGGAAATAAATATTAAGCCGGGGACCCAGCCTGAAACCAAAAAGATACTTAAAGCCCAAGGTTTTGTGCCCCTTAACGGGTACAGGAGGGCTGACCATATTGTTACCATAAAGGTCAGCATACCCACCCGCCTTTCGGGGCAGGAAGCAGAGTTATTGGCTAAATATGCAGAAGGCAGGGGAGAAGAGGTAGGAGACAGTAGTGACTTTTTCTCCAATCTAAAAAAAGCATTTAAAAGGTAAACGGCATTTAAATGAGTTATCCCTATTTTTTCATAGATCCCCAGCACATAAACAAGGACCAGGCTCTGCTGAAAGGGGATGATTTTTTTCACCTGAAAAAAGTACTGAGGGCCAGCCCTCAGGACAAGGTTATGTTTTCGGATGACAGTGGCTGCCGCTACCAGGCAAAAGTTGCTGCGGTAGAAGAAAAGCAGATTGTCCTATCCATAGATTCCCGTAAGGCTGTAGGTAAAAGGTTCCCTTTAATAGTGCTCTACCAATGTATACTTAAGAAAAATGCTATGGAGCTACTGCTGCAGAAAGCATGTGAGATAGGGGCTGATATCATAGTGCCGGTATATAGCCAAAGGGTAGTAGCAGGTATAGGCAAGGTTAAAACTGAAAGATGGCAGAAAATTGCCCGCCAGGCCAGCATGCAGAGCAAAAGGGATTATATGACTGAAGTAAGGCCCCCTTTAACTATTGATAAGATAAACCCTAAAGACCACGGCTTGTTCCTATTGCCCTATGAAGAATCTGATTTAAGGTTTACGCTGGAAAAAGGGTTAGGACTGGAAAGTTTAGGTTTATTGGTAGGGCCTGAAGGAGGGTTTGAAGCCAGGGAAGTGGAAATGCTTAAGCAAAAAGGCGCATCGGTAATAAGTTTTGGAAAAAATATTCTAAGGGCCGAGACAGCAGCTTGGTACTTGCTTTCGGTTATAGATTACACTTTAAAGGATAATGCATAGTTATTATATACATACACTGGGCTGTAAGGTTAACCAGGCCGAATCTGATTTGATAATGGCCATGCTGGCTGAAGCTGGCTACCATAGGGTAGAGCTAAATGAATCACCACAATGGTGTATCCTAAATACCTGTACTGTAACTGCGCACAGTGATAAGAAAGTCAGGCAGGCCATAAGAAAGATAAAAAAAACCAATCCAGGGTCCAAGCTAGCTGTTATAGGCTGTTACCCTGTACTAAACCGGGAGAAGGCTATAGGCATGGGTGCAGATTTTACAGCGGGAAACCAGGACAAATTGAAAGCGGTTAATTTTATAGTCCAGAATACAAAAAACATCCATGCCCACCCGGTTCATGAACCTCCCATACACAGCCGGCCTTTAATCAAAGTACAGGATGGGTGCCGGCAATTTTGTAGTTATTGTATAGTACCTATAGTTAGGGGGCCTTACTACAGCAGGCCTTCTGCGGAGATAATTGACCATATCAATAAAGTAGCCGGCCAGGGGTTTGAAGAGGTAGTGCTTACCGGGATCCATATCGGAAAGTACGGGGTGGATTTAACAGGTGGATACGGATTGGGCAGCTTATTGGAGGATATATTATCTCATACTGGCATAAAAAGAGTGAGAATAAGCTCCATGGAAATTGGAGAAGTTAGCCCCGACTTAATTGAACTTATGGCAGGTATTGGTAACCGGATATGCAGGCATTTACACCTTCCCCTTCAAAGCGGAAGCAATAAGGTTTTGCGCTTAATGAACCGGCCCTATAGCTGTGAATATTTTTTAGAAAAGTTAACCTTTATCCAGGAAAAAATACCCAATATAGCGGTAACTACAGATATAATGGTAGGTTTTCCGGGAGAAGATGATTTAGATTTTGAGCATACCATGGCTGCTGTACGGCAGGCCGGCTTTGCTAAACTGCATGTCTTTAAATATTCTAAGAGGGCTAACACCAAAGCCAGTTTTCTAAAGCAGCAAGTGGATGAAGGGACCAAGAAGTACCGTAGCCAGCTGGCTTCAGGGCTGGGCCGAAAATTAAGGGCCCAATATATTGAAAAACAGCTGGGGCAAACCCTGGAAGTGGTGTTAGAAAAATGCTTTCCCCATTATGTATGTGGAATGTCCGAGAACTATATTCAGGTATTTTTTGAGTTAAAAAGAGAAGCTTTTAAAGGTAAAATCTATAGGGTAACAGGGGAAAAGATGCATAGAAACGGCATATGGGGTACAATAGATAGCAATCTTGGTTTGTAGTTAACTTGTAATTAACCAGCAATAGTGTATAATTTTTCATTTGATAAAAATTGGTTTGGCAGGAGGGCAATAATGGATTGTCTTTTTTGCAGAATAGCAAATAAAGAAATAGATAGTGAAATAGTTTTAGAGACAGAAAATGTAATGGTGTTTAAAGATATAAATCCTCAGGCGCCTGTGCACCTGTTGGCAATACCTAAGCAGCATGTGGATTCTATTATGGAAGCGGGGAACCTTCCCCTGGAGGTATTGGGGGAAATAATGGAGGTCATAGCCAAGGTTGCCAAAGACTATAACCTGGAAAAAGACGGATTCAGGGTGGTTACCAATACAGGCAGGGGAGCAGGTCAAAGTGTAGACCATTTGCATTTTCACATCTTGGGCAAAAGACAATTTAGCTGGCCTCCTGGTTAAAAAATGGTGCTATAACAGGTAGCATATAATAAAGGGGAGGGATTTTTTTGTCTCCAATTACACAAAAAATTCATCTTGATTTTAATAAAAATCATTCCATAGCAGAGCTGCTGGGCCACAAAGATCAAGTTATAAGGCAGATTGAAGAAGAATACAATGTGGATATTTTTGTTCTGGGAAATGTAGTTGAAGTATCCGGAAAAAAGAATAATGTGGAAAAAGTAGCCAGGCTTCTACAGGACTTGGTGCTACAAATAAACCTGGGCCAAAGCATAAACCAGCACAAATTGGATGGTCCAATAGAGCTGGCTGAAAACAAACAGGGTTTAAAATCAGCTGATATTTTTGCCAGCCAAATAGTTATAAATGGCGGCAAAAAGATAAAACCCAGGACCCAGGGGCAGCTGCGTTATGTGCAATCCATAAAAAATAATACCATAGTATTTGGAATAGGCCCTGCCGGAACCGGTAAAACTTATCTGGCCCTGGCTATGGCTGTAAATGCATTATGCCAGAATGAAATAGGTAGAATAATTTTAGTTAAGCCGGTAGTGGAAGCAGGAGAAAAATTAGGGTATCTTCCCGGAGATATATATGACAAGGTTAGTCCCTACCTTAAGCCTTTGTATGATGCCTTATACGAGATGCTGGATGTAGAAATATTCCAGCAGTATATGGATATGGGCATTATCGAAGTAGTCCCCCTAGCCTATATGAGGGGCAGGACCTTAAATGATTCCTTTATAATACTGGATGAAGCCCAGAATGCTTCTCCAGAGCAGATGAAGATGTTTCTAACCAGGCTGGGCTTTGGCTCTAAAGTAGTTATAACCGGAGATATAACCCAAATAGACCTTCCCCGGGAAAAAGAATCAGGCCTGGTGCTGGTTAAAGATATTTTAAAAGAAATTGAAGGTATAGAGTTTGTATATCTTACCTCCAAGGATGTTATCAGGCATAAGCTGGTACAAAAAATAGTAGATGCCTATAAATCCTATGAAGATAGTAAAGAAACAGAACAAAAGATAGATAAAATAGATGATAGCCAAGAACAATAAATTAAAAACCCGGACCCAGGAAATCATAAAAGCTGAAAATGGCGATGGCCCCAAGACGAGATGGTTCTTGAGTCCTTGGGCTAAAAAAGTATATATTTTTGTGCTGTCTTTGGCAGCTATTGTAGCTATGCTATCCTATAATTTTACTCCGAATATAGAAATTGAGCTGGGGAGACCCGCCCCCCGTACCATTAAGGCTACCAAAAATTTGGAATTTGAAGATGAGGCTCAAACAGAAGAAAACCGGATGCGTAATGAAGCAGCTGCCGAAGATGTATATGTCTATGATGCCAATGCCTTAAACGGAGAGCAAGGTACACTGTATCAAATAAAATATTTCTTCAATCTGACCGGTATTGTTCAGAAGGATGATACTAAAATTTTTGAAGAAAAAGTAGATTACCTTACTAACCTTTTAGGCAATTCCTATACTGAATCAGTCATAACTGCTGCCTTGAATTTAAGCGTGGAGGATCGGGAGCTGCTGAGTGAAAAAGCTCAGGAGATAGCAAGAGAGGTTATGGGCCAGGCTATCAAACCAAATCAGATCGATGCCGCTAAACAGCAGGTTGCTGATTTGGTAAGGGAGGATGAACAGATAGCCAATAGCTATCAAACCTTGATTATCAGTGTACTTCAACAGAATCTACAGCCGACAGCTGTGTTTGATCCGGAAGCCACTCAGGCTGCCAAAGAAGATGCCAGGTTAAATACCCCTCCTACCATGATCAGTATCCTGGAAGGCCAGACCATTGTATATGAAGGCGAAATAGTAAATAATGACGATATTGAGATTTTGCAGAGGCTGGGCTTGCTGGAAAGGGAATTTAACTGGAGCCGTTTTTTTTATACTATGTTTATCACCTTTACTGTATTGTTTTTGTTCGGGTTTTACATACGGCATTTTAATAAAAATGTATACCATAATACTAAAAAGCTGGTATTGCTGGCTCTCATACTTATAATATTTACCGGCATTATTAAGGTATTGACCGTGTTGGCTTCCATTCACCTGCCTCTGTGGAATTACCTGTTTCCTGTGATTGCTGCTTCCATGCTATGTACTATAATTTTTGATTCCAGAATGGCCATAATACTGACTATTTCTATGGGGGTCTTTTTAGGTATTGCTACAGATTTTGATTTTAACCTAGCCATAGCCTATATCATGGGTGCTATTTTTTCAACATATCTGGTATCCAATATATCCCAGCGTTCCACTGTAATGCGGGCCGGCTTTATTAGTTCGCTGGTATTGGGATTTCTGTTTCTGGCCATAAACCTAATCGGAGGGGAAGTACAAAGCATAGCCCTTTATACTATGCTGGGGATCCTTAATGGTATAATATGTGCCATATTGGCCATAGGGCTGCTCCCGTTTATAGAGTCTACTTTCAATATAGTTACCGCTATGGGATTGCTGGAGCTGTCACATACCGATCAGCCCCTGTTAAAAGAACTGCTGATAACTGCTCCCGGTACCTATAACCACAGCCTGCTGGTAGGGCACCTGGCTGAAAATGCAGCTAAAGCCATAGGGGCAGATGCTCTTTTGGTAAAAGTGGCAGCCCTTTACCACGATTTAGGAAAAATGAAGAGGCCGGAATACTTCTATGAAAACCAGGCAGACATTGAAAACGTGCACGACAGGCTGAATCCTTCCATGAGCAGAAATATAATTGCCAATCATATTAAGGATGGGATTGAAGTAGCCATTAAAAATAAGATTCCTAAAAAAGTAATCCAGATAATATCCCAGCATCATGGAAATTCTTTAATTACCTATTTTTATGAAAAACAGAAAGGTATGGAGTCTTTTAGGTATACCAATGGCGAGTCCAGCAGCCTTAAAGGGCATTTCAGGTATCCTTCCAAAAAGCCTCAGAGTAAAGAAGCAGCAATACTGATGCTGGCCGATTCTACAGAAGCAGCAGTAAGGTCAATTGATAAGATGACTCCTAAAAAGATTGAGCAGATGGTTAGCGATATAGTGGAGGATAAGATAGCCGATGGCCAGTTGTCTGAGGCTAATATAACTTTAAGGGAAATAGAAATTGTAAAAAACAGCCTTATAGACGGTTTAATATCCATTCACCATTCCCGTATCACCTACCCTGAGCCTGCCAAGGAAGTGACGGAAGTTAGAAAATGAAAGTAAATTTAATAAACAGGCAGGACGAGATAAAGCTGAATCTCGGTTTGATAAAGAAAGTGGCTTCTTTTGTCTCCTGCCATTTTGATAAGGATAAAAAATATGAGGTAAACCTCATATTGGTTTCCAAAGAAGAGATCAGGCAAATAAATAACCAATATCGGCAGAAGGATGCTGCTACGGATGTGATTTCCTTTTCATACCTATTTGAAAAAGACCGGGAAGATATAAAGCAGGAGATTGAGCAGGAAAAAGAAATGCATGGCTTCTATACCATGGGAGAAATAATTATCTGTCCTTTAGTGGCTCAGGATAATGCTTCCAGCCAAAGAGGTAATTGGAATCTTAATTTAGAAATATGCCTGTTAATAGTGCATGGTTTTCTGCATATCTATGGTTACGATCATGAAAATCAAAAAGATAAAACGGTAATGTTTGATTTGCAGGAAGCTATACTGCAAGACACAGCCAAAGCTTTGAATCTATAACGGTTTTTTATGTCCATAGAAAAGGTTTGACAAATATTGTAAAATTTAGCATAGGTATATTTTTTTGCTTAAAAAAGGTTATGAAACAATTTAAATCTGGATTTGTAGGTTTAGCAGGGAGAACTAATGTAGGTAAGTCTACTTTTATAAATCAAGCCCTGGGACAGAAGGTTACTATCAGTACCAGTAGGTCACAAACTACCAGGGATAGGGTAAACTGCATCTATAACAGTAAATCTTCGCAAATTATATTTGTAGATTGCCCTGGTTTTTTTAAACCCCAGAACCTGCTGGGGAAGAAGCTTAACCGGCTGGCAGAAAAAGTATTGGATGATTCCGACCTGCTGCTGGTGATGGTGGACGTATCGGAGGGTATAGGTGGGGGAGACCTATATGTGTTTGAAAAAATAAGGGAAAAGCCGCAACCCAAAATATTGCTGTTAAATAAAATAGATATAACTGAAAAAGACCAGTTAATACAGGAACAAAAAAAAGTAGAGCATCTCCAATATTTTAAGGAAATTATAGCTATTTCAGCCAAATCAGGATACAATCTGGACAAATGCCTGGCAGCCATTGAAGAAAACCTTCCCCCAGGTCCCCAGTATTTTAACTTGGATATGGTTACCGATCAGCCTCAGGATAAGCTGGTTGCAGATATAATCAGGGAAAAGCTTGCTTCCTACCTACTGCAGGAACTGCCCCACAGCATTACGGTTACCGTAAGCTCCATAGAAGACAGTACCACTAAGTCTGGTGAGACCATAATTAATGTATATGCAGATATTTTTGTAGAAAAGAAATCACAGAAAGCCATTGTGATAGGCAAGGCAGGAAGCAGGTTAAAGAAAGTGGGAGAACAAGCCCGAAAGGAACTTGAAAAGTTATGGAAAAAAAAGGTTTTCTTACAGCTATGGGTAAAGGTGGAGCAGAATTGGACCAAGGATGAAGCAATTTTAAATAAGCTTGGATATTATTAATTATTATATATAGGGTAGGGTGATTAAAACGTTAACCAAAGAACAACTTGCCAAAACTATTGACCAGACTTTACTTAGGCCGATAAGTACTATTAAAAATATTGAGCAGCTTTGCCGGGAGGCAAAAAAACAGCATTTTGCTGCAGTAACTATCAGCCCCTCTTTTGTAGTTACTGCCAAGAATCTGCTTTCAGGTACAGATGTAAAGGTATGCTCGGTAGTCGGCTTTCCCATGGGGGCCAATACCATAGAAAGCAAGGTTTTTGAAGCCAGGGATAATGTCAGGAAAGGTGCAGATGAGCTGGATGTGGTTATAAATCTAGGGGCTCTTAAAGGCGGTAATTACGATTATATTGAAAGGGAAATAAGCCTTATAGTAAGTGTGATAAGACGGGAACAGATGGCTGAATATAATAAGCATATTAATATTAAATTTATTATAGAGACTGGAGTACTGACCAAAGAGGAAGTAAAGAGGGTCTGCAAAATTATAGAAGAAGCAGGGGCGGACTTTATTGAGACTTCTACCGGCTTTGGCGTAAGGGGAGTTGAGCTGGACGACATAAGGCTTATCAGGGAAGTGGTAACCAGGAATATTGGAGTGAAGGCTTCTGGAGGCATAAGGACTTTTGCCGATGCCCAAGCCTTAATTGATGCAGGGGCTACCAGGCTGGGTACCAGTAGCGGCATAACTATAATGGAGGAGTATTCCAGTTTTTTTGATAAATAAAAATGTCTTCCTATAAAGCTAAAGCTTTGATTTTAAGAACTTATAAGCTGGGTGAATATGACAAGATAGTAAAAATGTATTCGCAAGCATCCGGCTTAATAAGTGCCGTGGCCAAGGGGGCCAGAAAATCAAGAAGCAGGTTTGGGGGAAGGCTGGAGCTATTTAACCTTATAGACCTGGAGATGTATGGCGGCAAATCTTTGGATATATTATCTCAGGCAGAAATTATTGAGAGCTTTAAGAACATATCCAGCGATTTCAGCCGCTTTGTTTTTTGCCAGCTTATAGCCAAAATTATATTAAAAACCCAGTCTGGTATAAGTGAACCTAACCCCGACCTGTTCAAGCTTATTTATTTAAGCTTTAGAGAGATTAACTCAGTTTCTGTCGATGACATGGTTTCTTTAAAAAAGATTATGTGTTTTTTTATCGGGAAATTTCTGTTGCTTGCCGGATACAGCCCCTTGCTTGATTCATGCTGCCGCTGTAACACCAAACTGGAAAATGACTTTAATAGCGGGCATAACCGGAGGGTAACTTTGTCTTACAGGCTGGGAGGGGTTGTCTGCAGCCAATGTCTCTCTGACGGTGAAGGGGGAACTTTGTTGGAGGCCAAAAGCTTTAGGTTTTTAGTAAGTGTGTTTAAACTAAAAATTGAAGACATAAGGGATATTGAAATAGATGCTTCCGCCTTAAAAAAAGTATATAAATTTTTAGAAAACTATATTATCTATCATACAGGCTGTGACTTAGAAAGTTTCAAATACTTAAAAAAGATTGGGATATAAAGGAATATTTAAAATGAAAGCACTGGCTATAATAGGCTCTCCCCATAAGAATGGAAATAGTGCTGGGCTGTTAAGGTTGGTTTTAAAACAGATAGATTCCAAATATGATAGTGAAGAATTGTTCTTGAAAGGCTTGGATCTAAATCCCTGCAATGGCTGCCACTATTGTGAACAGAAAAATAAATGTGTTATTAAAGATGATATGCAGGAAATTTATGGGAAAATGGAAAAAGCTGACTTAATAATATTATCGACCCCTTCCTATATGGGAGGGCCTGCTTCCAGGCTTAGGATATTTATGGAGAGAAGCTGGTATTTAAGGAAAGGACAAATGGAGGGCAAGCTGGGTACATATATTATTACTGGAAGAAGAAAAATAGGCCCGGTTGTCCTGGAGCTACAGGAATATTTACTTAGGCTCCAGCTAAAGGTCTTACCGGGTATCCTGGGCTTTGGCTTTGGTCCCGGGACAGTGCTTAAAGATAAGGAAGCAGTAGCAGAAGTTGGCAAGCTGGCAAGAAAGCTTACTTGAATTATGGGTTTATGTTCATTATTATAAAGGCATTATGAGAAATTATTGGATGGAGACAATATGCAAGATTTAATCCAATTTGAGGATATAGATATGGCTAGGAAAACTTTGGGTTTAAAACAAATAAGTTCTATCCAGGAAATAAAGAATGCATACCGCAAGCTTTCTCTTAAGCATCACCCTGACAGGGCTGGGTCAAAAGGGGAAGAAAAATTTAAGCAAATCAGCTTCTCTTACCGCCTATTAATGGACTACAGCTATAAGTATCCAATATCTTTTACCAGGGAAAGGGTTAAGGATATTGAAGAAGCAGAATACGAAAAGTATCATCAGGAAAGATTCTACAGTACTTGGTTTTAAGCTGGGCCGGCTGTAATTCATAATTGACGTTTCTACCTATAGTTATTACAATGTTAGATTATGAATTTTCAGGATATAATTTTTAATTTACAAAAATATTGGAGCGGTCAGGGCTGCATTATCAGGCAGCCTTTGGATTTGGAAAAAGGTGCCGGTACTTTTAATCCGGACACCTTTTTAAGGTGCCTGGGCCCCGAACCCTGGAAGGTAGCTTATGTGGAACCTTCACGCAGGCCTACTGACGGAAGATACGGGGAGAATCCGTTCAGGAGCCAGTTTTATTACCAGTATCAGGTACTTTTAAAACCTTCCCCAGACCAGGCGGTAGAACTTTACCTGGGTTCCCTGGAGAGCCTGGGAATAGATTTAAAAAATCATGATATCAGGTTTGTAGAAGATGACTGGGCTTCGCCTACTATAGGAGCAGCGGGTTTAGGCTGGGAAGTATGGGCGGATGGTATGGAGATTACCCAATTTACCTATTTTCAGCAGATGGGAGGAATTAGCTTGAAACCAGTCTCTGTCGAACTTACATATGGCCTGGAGAGGATTGCCATGTATCTCCAGGATAAGGATAGTTTCTGGGAGCTTAAATGGAATGATGAAATTACCTATGCTGATGTCTTGCTGGAGTCCGAGAAACAGTGGTGTGTCTATAATTTTGAGCTGGCTGATGTGGAAATGCTGCTGGACCTGTTTGAAAAGTTTGAAAAAGAATTCTACCGCATTATGGAAAAGGACCTGGTATTTGTAGCCTGTGAATTTGTTTTGAAGTGTTCTCATGTTTTTAACCTTTTAGATGCCAGGGAGGCCATCAGCGTATCGGAACGAACCTCCTATATTGGCAGGGTTAGGAATTTAGCTAAAAAATTATGCAAAGCTTATGTAAAACAAAGGAAAGAGTTAGGTTTTCCGTTAACTAAATGTCATGAATAAAGATTTAGTTTTTGAAATTGGAACTGAAGAGCTCCCATCTTCCTGTATACTGGAAGGTGTGGAGGGGCTAAAAGATATATTGATCCGCAAACTAAAGCAGGAAAGGGTCAGTTTCTTGCAGGTGGACACCTTGGGGACTCCCCGCAGGCTTACCGCAATAGTAAAAGGTATAGATGAGATGCAAAACTCCCAACAGAGGGTAATTACAGGACCTCCCAAAAAAATAGCTTTTGAAGCTGACGGCACTCCAACCCAGGCAGCTATAGGTTTTGCTAGAAGTTTAGGCTTAAAAGCAGATGAACTGGAAGAAATTGATACCGAAAGGGGAATATATTTGGGCAAGACCGTCCAGGAGGAAGGCAAGCCTGTCTTGGAGGTACTGCCTGATTTGCTTAAACAGGCTATAACTGATATTTCATTTTCAAAACAGATGTACTGGGGCGATTACAGTTTAAAATTTGCCCGGCCAATAAGATGGATACTGGCCTTATGGGGAGATAAAGTGGTTGATTTTGAAATAGAAAACCTTAAATCAGGCCGGTTAACCTATGGACTAAGAACTATTCCTGATAATCCGTTAGCGGTTGAAAATGCTGACTGTTATTTGGATCTTATTGCTTCTAAAGGGATGATAATGATTAATCCGGATCACAGGTGCCAGAAGATTTTGGATTCATTAAGCTGGATGGAACAAAACCAGTGGGGTGGCAAATACCAGGTGGTAATGGACCATGAACTGCTGGCGGAAGTGGTTAATCTGGTAGAGTTTCCCCATGTGTTGGCAGGCAAATTTTCCGATCATTTTTTATATATCCCCCAGGATATCCTTATAAAAGCCATAGAATACCATCAGAGGTATTTTGCCGTAATTGATGAAAAAGGGCAGGTAACTAATAATTTTTTAGTAGTGCAAAACGGGACAGATGACAACAGCGGTGATATCATTAAGGGAAACCAGAGGGTCCTGGAAGCCAGGTTAAGCGATGCTGCTTTTTTCTATGAGGAAGATAAAAAACATGGTTTTGACCAATGGCTGGAAAAACTTAAAGGAGTTATTTTCTACTCAGGCCTAGGCAGCATGCATGATAAAGTAAACAGGCTGGAAAAGCTGGCCCAGTATTTAAGCATGGAGCTGGGACAAAGCCATATTAAAGACGATGCATGCAGGGCTGCCCGCTTATGCAAATGTGACCTGGTAACCAATATGGTAGTTGAATTTCCAGAGCTCCAGGGGGTAGTAGGCAGGGAATATGCTTTAGAAAAGGGAGAAAACAGCAAGGTAGCCAATGCTATATTTGAACACTACCTGCCCCGGTTTGCAGAAGATATTCTTCCAGAATCTGAAACTGGAGCCGTTTTATCTATTGCTGATAAGATTGATACTACTTGCGGCATGTTTTTATTGGATAATATTCCAACCGGGTCTGAAGATCCTTTTGCCTTAAGAAGAAAAGCTTCAGGGATAGTGTCCAGCATACTGGACCGTAAATATGATCTGGACTTAAATCAGCTGATTGAATTCAACCTTAATCTTTATTTAGATACATTTGATATTGAAAAACCTTCGCACATTGTAGAAAAAATATTGGATTTTATGCTGGCCCGGTACAGGTTCCGGCTGGAAAAAGAAGGAAAGAGGCTGGATATTATGGAAGCTGTGGCCGCAACTGGGGTATTTTCAGTGGTAGATATGGACAACAGGTATAGGGCCCTTCAAAAATTCATAGAGGAGCAGCATATTGAGCTTATAGCTAATCCCATGATTAGATGCCAGAATATAATAAAGGGAGGCCAAGCGGGGCAGATAGCAGAGGGCCTGTTAAAAGAAGAAGGAGAAAGACAGCTCTATCTTTCTATACAAGACATGGAAGATAAATTTCTTGGGCTGAAAAAAGAAAAGGATTACTTTAGTATGCTGGAAGAGCTTAAAAATTTTGGCCGGGCAGTAGATAATTTCTTCGACCAGGTATTAGTGATGGACCAAGATGAGGATATAAAAAATAATAGGATAAGCCTGGTAAAATCAGCCCGGGACCTGTATCTTAATGTTGCAGATTTTTCTAAGCTGGTCATGGAGGGATAAAACTTTTAGGGTTTTAATCCAATAGTAAACAACTTATAATTATTTAAAATATTTTATGGGAAGGATTAAAGAATGACAGAAAAGAAATACGTATATTTTTTTGGTGAAGGCGCAAAGGAAATGAAAAAGCTTCTAGGTGGGAAGGGAGCAAACCTTTCAGAGATGACTAATATTGGTCTTCCTGTTCCTCCTGGATTTACCATCACTACTGAAGTGTGTAATCTTTTTTATGAATTAGGCAAGAGATATCCTGAAGGACTGCAGGAACAGATTGACGGGAGTTTGAAAAAACTGGAACAAAAAATGGACGCTGTGCTGGGAGATAAAGACAATCCCCTCCTGGTTTCGGTAAGGTCCGGTGCCGCAATTTCCATGCCGGGCATGATGGATACAGTACTAAACTTGGGCCTAAATGATATTACTGTAAACGGCCTTATTATTAAGACCGGGAATGAGAGATTCGGCTGGGATTCATACCGAAGGTTTATTCAAATGTTTGGTGATGTAGTAATGGAAGTAGAGCATGATAAGTTTGAACATGCCATGCAGTCAATGAAAAACAAAAAAGGCGTAAAGTTTGATACTGATTTAACTGCTGAAGACCTAAAGCAGTTGGTGGATGAATACAAGCAGATAATCAATGAATCAGCTGGAAAAAGCTTTCCCCAAAACCCCAGGGAGCAGCTGCAGATGTCTGTTGATGCTGTATTTGGTTCCTGGAATAATAAGAGGGCTATAACTTACCGTAACCTGCATGATATCCCTCATAGTATAGGTACAGCAGTAAATGTGCAGGCTATGGTATTCGGTAACATGGGTGAAAACTCTGGTACTGGTGTTGCTTTTACCAGGAACCCTTCTACCGGTGAGAACCTGGAATATGGGGAATATCTAATAAATGCCCAGGGAGAAGATGTGGTGGCAGGTATCAGGACTCCCCAGCCCATAACCAAGCTAAAAGAAGAAATGCCAGAGATATATGACCAGCTTATGGACATATTCAAAAAACTGGAACAGCATTACAGGGAAATGCAGGACCTAGAATTCACTATCCAGGAAGGTAAGCTTTATATGCTTCAGACCAGAACCGGCAAAAGGACGGCAGCTGCTGCCCTGCAAATTGCTGTGGATATGGAAAAAGAGGGACTGATAGACAAAAGGACAGCAGTGATGAGGGTAGAGCCGCAACAGCTGGACCAGCTGCTTCATAAACAAATTGATAAGAACGCCAAACAGGGTGCTGATCTGCTGGCTAAAGGCTTACCAGCTTCTCCCGGCGCTGCTTTGGGCCGGGTAGTATTTGATGCAGATGAAGCAGTAAGGGAATCTGCGAATGGGCCTGTTGTTCTGGTAAGAACAGAAACTTCTCCCGAAGATATTGAAGGAATGTCAGTGGCTCAGGGCATACTTACTTCCCGGGGCGGAATGACCTCACATGCTGCAGTGGTAGCTAGGGGAATGGGCAAATGCTGTGTAGCTGGCTGTGAGACAATAAAGGTATTTGCTGATCAGAAATATTTTACTGTAAACGGCCAGAAGGTAAATAAAGGCGACTGGATTACACTGGACGGCTCTACTGGAGAGGTATTTCTGGGGCAGCTGGAAGTGGTGGATCCAGAAATTTCAGGAAATTTCGAGTTATTCATGGAATGGATTGACCAGTTCAGCAAAATAGGGGTAAGGACTAATGCAGATACTCCCCATGATGCTGGGGTAGCGTTAAAATTTGGGGCAGAAGGTATAGGCCTTTGCCGTACAGAGCATATGTTTTTTGAAGCTAACCGGATAAAAGCGGTTAGAAAGATGATAGTGGCTTCCAGCGAAGAGGAAAGAAGGAAAGCTTTAATGACTATTCTTCCATACCAGAAGCAGGATTTCATAGATATATTAAAAGTAATGGAAGGCAAGCCGGTTACCATTAGGCTGCTGGATCCTCCCCTACATGAATTTTTGCCTTCAGAAGAAGAAGACATTAAGGAAATAGCCGGGGAATTAAATATTGATCCCCAAGAGCTGGCAGCTACTGTAAGGTCTCTGCATGAAACTAACCCAATGCTGGGCCATAGGGGTTGCAGGCTTTCAATTACCTATCCGGAGATTTTGGAAATGCAGGCCAGAGCTATTTTTGAAGCTGCTATAGAACTAACTGAACAGGGGATAGAGGTAAAACCGGAAGTTATGATTCCCCTGGCCGGCACTGTTAAGGAAATAAAGATTCTAAAAGATCAGATTGTAGAGATTGCTGAAGCACTAATAAAGGAAAAGGGAGTCAAGTTCGAGTATAAAGTCGGAACCATGATTGAAATACCCAGGGCTTGTGTGGTAGCAGATCAAATAGCTAAGGAAGCAGAATTCTTTAGTTTTGGTACCAATGACCTTACCCAGATGACTTTTGGTTTTTCCAGAGATGATGCTGGTAAATTTTTGCCCGATTATATTGAAAAAGGTATTTTGGAAAAAGATCCTTTTGCTACCCTGGACATAGAGGGGGTAGGGCAGCTAGTATTGATGGGCATACAAAAAGGCAGGTCTACCCGAAAAGACCTTAAGATAGGAATATGCGGGGAGCATGGCGGTGACCCCAACTCGGTTAAATTCTGCCACCAGGCAGGAATGGATTATGTGAGCTGCTCGCCCTATCGGGTTCCAATAGCCAGGCTTGCTGCTGCGCAGGCTAATCTGGAAGACCAATAAACAGTAAGGGCAGCCTTAAAGCTGCCCTTTTTTTATGACTATGACTTACAATTACCCCTTGGAATTTGATAGAATGTGATATAGTCTATTAAAATAATTGCCAGGAGCCCACATGGCCAGAAGCCTGAAAGAAGGCGAAGTAGATGAAGTTAAAAGCAGATCTGATATCATTGATATAATATCCGGGTATGTCAATTTAAAGAAACGGGGAAAAAACTATATTGGGCTTTGCCCCTTCCACCAGGAAAAAACACCCTCTTTTAATGTCGACTCCAGCCGGCAGTTCTATCATTGCTTTGGCTGCGGCGAGGGCGGTGATGTTATCAGTTTTCTGATGAAAATGGAGAACCTCGATTTTTTAGAATCGGTGGAGTTTCTGGCCAAAAAAATCGGTTACCAGCTAAAGTACAGCAGCAGCGGCTCCTCTAAGAGCCGCAAATTAAAAGAAAGGCTGTTTGAAATTAATCTTTTAGCCAAAAATTATTACCATTTTGTCTTAGATAATCCCAAAGCGGGGTCTAAAGCGGTTCAGTACCTAACACAAAGAGGATTTAGCTCATCTACCATGGATGAATTTGAAGTAGGCTACAGCTTAAAGAAATGGGATTATTTTTCCCAGCTGGCTAAAAAAAGAGGTTTTAGTGACTATGAGTTGATAGAGTCGGGGTTGTCTATCAGCAGCCGTAACCGGCAGCAGGGAGTCTATGACCGTTTCAGGGAGAGAATTATGTTTCCCATTGAAGACGTAGTAGGTAAAACTATTGGCTTTGGGGGCAGGATATTGGATACAGGTAGGCCTAAAACCTCCAAGTATATAAATACTCCCGAAACCAAGATTTATTCCAAAAGCAAAAATATATATAATATCCATCGGGCCAAAAACTTCATAGTGGAGCAGGACAAGGTTCTGATAGTAGAAGGTTATACTGATGTTATGGCTTTATGGCAAAGCGGTATCAAGAATATAGTGGCCAGCTTGGGGACTGCCCTCACCAGTGAACAGATTAAGCTTTTGGGCAGGTTTACCAAGAATATAGGATTGGTATTTGATAGCGACCAAGCAGGGCTGTCGGCTTCAATTAAAGGAGTAGAAAGGTTGAGGGAATATAATCAAAACCTGGATCTCTATCATGAAAGCAATATAAATATAGAGGTAGTTATTCTAGAACAAGGATATGACCCGGCAGATTATGTTATAAAAAAAGGTAAGGAAGTTTTTTTACAAAAGGTATCAGAAGCAGAAAATATTATAGACTTCACCATTAATATTATTATAAAAAAATATGATATCAGCAATTTAAACCAAAAGCTGAGGGCTAGCCAGGAACTTCTGGCTTTTATAAATACCTTGGGTTCAAAAATTGTACAGGAGGAATGCATTAAAAAGATTGCACAAAAATTAGATTTAAAAGAGGATTTGCTGTTTGAAGAGCTGATGTTAAAAAAATCCAGGGCTATTGAGAAAGCAGCTGGTTCTCAACCGCAGGAGATAGAAGAAACAGTCGATTCACCCCAAAAAAGATTAGAGGTGGAAGCTTTAAGGTTAATGATAAATGGAGAAGGATTGGCCCAGGAATATTTTTTGGGATTGGATAAAAAATTTTTTAAATTTGAGGATACGGCAGGCCTGTTTTTAATTATTAAAGATGTGCTGTCTAAAAAAAACCCGGAACAGCTAAACTTTCCCTTAGAAATTACGTCAGATTTACTAAAAGCGCCTGGGGTTCAAAAGCTATATAATCTCATCTATTTTGACCCTAAATCTTACCGTAATGGCAAAGTGACCTGTGAAGAGGTTTTAACCAATTTAAAGCTGTCTTTTATCTCTGAAAAAATTAATGGTTTAAGGAACCAAATGCTTCAAATTGAAGATAAGATAAAAAAGGGTTTGGAAAGCCAGCAGTCAAAGGAGCAATATGACCAAATGTATTCCCAGTTAATAAAGCTGGAGCAGGAAAAAATTAAAATTAAAAACTCTTGATATTTATGTAATAATATGTAGAATATAGGTTTTGTTTTAAGAGAAAATTCATTTTTTTAATATATTTGAGGTGACACAAATAATGAAAAGAGGGGCTGAATTTAAACTTGATGAGGTCAAGGCTTTAATCAGTAAAGGCAAGGAGGAGGGGCTGCTAACTACAGAAGAGATAGGGGAAGCCCTAGCAGAAGTTGATCTTAACAAGGAACAAATTGAAAGTATTTATGATGTACTTCAGAACCTGGGCATAGAAATTGTCAGCGAAGAAGATGAAGATATTGATACTGTTAGTCCCGCTAGTAAAGAAGTTGATTCCCTGAAAAAAAAGCTGGACTTGACTATCAAATCTCCCACTAATGACCCGGTAAGGATGTACTTAAAAGAGATAGGGAAGGTAAGGCTGCTTACTGCAGTGGAAGAAGTACAGTTGGCTAAAAGAATCAAAAAGGGAGATATGGCGGCCAAGAGGAAACTGGTAGAAGCAAACCTGAGACTGGTAGTAAGCATTGCCAAAAAATATGTAGGCAGGGGCATGCTTTTTCTAGACCTCATACAGGAGGGCAATCTGGGTTTGATAAGGGCAGTAGAAAAGTTCGACCATACTAAGGGATATAAATTTTCTACCTATGCTACCTGGTGGATTAGGCAGGCTATCACCAGGGCCATTGCGGATCAGGCAAGAACAATAAGGATACCGGTTCATATGGTAGAGACTATAAACAAACTGATTAGGATTCAGAGACAGCTGCTGCAGAAGCTAGGCAGGGAACCTTCTCCGGAAGAGATAGCTAAACAGATGGAATTTTCTCCTGAAAAAGTGAGAGAGATTATGAAGATCTCCCAGGAGCCGGTGTCTTTGGAAACACCCATTGGGGAAGAGGAAGACAGCCATCTGGGGGATTTTATCGAAGACTCAGAAGTGGAAGCCCCTTCTGATGCTGCTTCTTTTACCATGCTGCAGGAACAGCTGCAGGAGGTTTTAAATACTCTTAATGAAAGAGAGCGCAAGGTTATTCAATTAAGATTCGGCTTGCAGGATGGTCATCCCAGAACCCTGGAAGAAGTAGGCCGGGAGTTTGGGGTTACCAGGGAGAGGATAAGACAGATTGAATCTAAAACCCTGAGCAAATTAAGACACCCCAACCGCAGCGGAGCCTTAAAGGATTTTCTGGAAATCTAGTTTATAGGGTCTTGCCAGAATTTACTTGCAATAAAAATATTCTATATTATAATAACTGAACGTGTAAGGCTTTCCCCGATAGCTCAATGGTAGAGCATTCGGCTGTTAACCGAAGGGTTGTAGGTTCGAGTCCTACTCGGGGAGCCAACAACTTTTAATATACGTCATTATGTTTTCCAATATCAATCGGAATTACCGTTTTTTCTTCAATAATTAAATCAACGCAAATCCTATATGAGATATTAATTGAAACTGAATATAAATCTGATAATTTACCCTTTAATTTATGCAAGCGAAGTGATGGGTGAAATACATTTATTTCTATTAACTTCAAAGTCTTTTCGTATTGAGAGATAATTTCAGGGTGAATTTTTAAAAACTTTTTAGCCCTCTTAATATAAGTTTCAGTATATATTATTTTATTCACTAGTTATTCTTCTAATGTGTTCTTCAACAGATTCTTCAATAAATTTGCCATTTTTCATATCTCTTCTTGACTCGATAAGGGCAATTTCAAGTTCGCACTCTCTCAAGCTATTATAGGCTGCCATAGGCAAAACGACATATTCATTCTTTCCTCTTACAGTAATAATAACTGCACTGTCACTTGAGGTTGCATCTTTTAATGCGGAAGCACCTTTTTGTTTTAACTCGCTTGCTGTTAATATTTTTACCATAATAATACTCCTTTTAGTACTTTTAATAGTACAAAATAATATACTTTTGTCAATTACCTTATTCTAATTATTTTTATCTTTAATAATTCAATGAGAAATTGGTTAGAACTTTTAAAGGGTATCTAACAATATCCATGGATTAAGAATATTTGGCATACCCGGTTTGAAATAATTCCGCAATTGGCTATAATGTAAATCATATTTTGCGGGTTAAACCGCAGGTAAACCTGAATTACTGTTTTCTTTAAGTACGGGGATACCCTTCTCAGGGCTTTTCGCCCAAAATCTGGGACATCAATCAAAAGTTATTGTTATTACTTACCTAAGCTAAAACCAAGTAAAATTTAAAGGACATAATAATAAAAAGGAGTTGCCAGAAAATGATTAGGATCAAGAATACTAAATTGCGGTATAGAAGCTATATGATTAAAGCGGCTTTTATCCTTCTAATATTTACCCTTACTCTTGCAGCTGTTTCTTGCAAACAGGAAACTGCGGCCAGTAAGATAGAATACCTGCCACCACTAAATCTTAGCATAACAGGATTTACGGGAAGCGGGGAAGACGTGACAATCAATCTTGTGTGGGACGGGCCAGATACAAATAGCAAAGTTATCCAGTATATCGTGTATAAAATTGATGTGGGGGCAGCTCAAAAGGTAGAGCCTGGAAACGAGGAAGAGATAAATCAAGATTGGTTGTATAAAAATGCGGAAGAGATATACCAAACTACCCACAAAAACTGTAAACACCTAATTGGAAATAGAGATTATTGTTTCTTTGTAACCGCCATTTATGAAGGAGATATCCATAGCGAACCCAGCAATATTGCATGCAGCGGATCTGATATAGATATACCTAGCGGTGGTTCCGGCATGGGGGAAAATAATGGGGACGGTTCTATTGCAGAAGAGGTAAAAGATTCTGATCAAAAAGACTTTGGCCTAGATACAATACTTAGTGGACCGTGCGGCAATCCGTATTATCCTATAGTCAAGGGAGCATCATATGCTTACCAGGTTACAGGCACACGGTCATGGATTCAAACCCATACAATATTAGATGTGAATGAAAAAGGCTTCACGGAGGAAGTAGTGCAGGATATTGTCACAAATACCTATGAATGGGAATGCATGTCAGAAGGCCTTATCAATACATATAGCGGGATCATGACTACCGAAAATGATACGGTTAACACTACCTCGGCTGGAGAAGGAATAACCATTCCTGCTTCAATATTAATCGGGGATACCTGGAAGCAGACATGCCAGTTAATTTCTTCAGATGGAAAGGGGCAGGGAGAGCTGCAAAGGTCACTGACTTACAACCGGACCGCGATTACTATTGAAACAGTGACCGTACCCGCTGGAACATTTGAGGCAATAAGAGTAGATTATGATTTAGAAGCAGACGCTAGCATGGAAACTTCTGACGGCCACTCTCTTCCGCTTGGTATTGATTATAGTTCTGGCAGTGAGTGGTACGTAGAGAATATAGGACTTATAAAAAAGACTGCTGGCGTCAAATTAGATAGTATGGACACCCCTGATGGACCATCAGTACCAATCTCAATAGATACCGAAGGTGTGTATGAATTGATTGAATATAATCTACCTGGCAGCTAGTATCTGGGGAGAGTATCAGGTATTTCAGGTCAAAAGCTAAGAAGTTTTTAATTTTTTAAAGATGCCAATTCCTCTAGATAAATCAATATTATTCAAGGATTACAAGTTTTAAGAATTATTAAATCAATAAGTAGTTGAATTAAGAAGGAGAAATCAGTTCCTAAATAATAGCTTCATATCTGTGTATTTTCCATGTTGCTATATCTACTCTCTTTTTTGATGGCTATAGGGAAAAGAGCCATGTATATATCGAAAGGTATCCGGAAGAGAAATATGTAAAAAACAATATATTGGATAAAGAGTGGGTTGAGCTGCTTGACTATTGCAGAGAAACAAGACATAAAGACCAAGCTAATCTTAGTTTCTTTTCAACAGAGGAAGATATTATAAATGCTTTGGAACCTGCAAAATCGTTTTTAATCAAATAGAGAGCTCGCTGGAAAAAATATCCGGATAGATAAATAAGTTACTTATCATACGTTTTATTTTTTCTAATTCTTTTATAATTTGGTTCATAATTTTAAAGGTTGGGGAAGCCAGTAAATTTTACTTCAATAATTCTGAAATCTTAAACACTTCTTTTTTATCAACAAATCTGTCATTAATATTCTGATGGAATATGCTTGATAACAATGTCTGATAGATGATACCTTCGATCTTAAAAATAATTATGCAAGTTTTAAGTTGTTTGAAGCCAAAAATCAGCTGTTATATACTTTAGCTATATAAACTGCCAAAAGGTTTTCTACATGAATGATTTGAATCTAAGAGATTATTTCTATAAAAATTTAAGCAGGAACAAGGCTTATCTTTATTACCGCGGCAAGTTCAGAACTTGGAAATACAGCTCCAAAGACGTTCTTGATTATGCCCTAAAGTTTTCATCAATGCTTAAGGAATCAGGAATAGAAAAAGGTGACAGGATAGCCATTAAAGCCCAGAGCGGCCCGGAGTGGCTAGTGGTTTTTATAGGGGCTATAATGGCAGGAGTGGTGACCGTTCCCCTTGACATGCATTCAAGCAGAGATTTCTTAAATAGAGTTATAAAGGATGCAGAGCCGAAATTACTGCTGATAGGGCAGGAGAAGGAAGAGGAATTAGAAGGAATTTCTAAAGAAGTGCTCTTTATGGAGAATTTGGAAGATATGATTTCTTCCCGACAGCCGCTGGACTACAAAAAGGTTACGGTTAAAAAGGATGATATTGTAGAAATAATATATACCTCTGGTACTACTTCTGTTCCTAAAGGAGTAATGCTAAATTATAAAAATATTGAGGCAAATCTTAAAATGGCCCTGCCCCTTATAAGTAAGTGGAAAAAATTCCTTAAATATATGTCAAAATCAAAACTGCTTTCTATTGTTCCCCTGTCCCATATGTACGGTCAGGTAGTGGGTCTCTTTGTCCCAATATCCATAGACCTTACCGTGTTTTTTACCCACAGCATGATGCCCAGAGATATTTTCGAGGTTATAAAAAAGGAAAGGATAGTGGCATTAGGCGCCCTCCCTCATCAGCTCAAGACAATCAAGGACTACATGGTGGATACCTATAAACTAGATTCACCCCGCTTTAGGTCTGTTTTTGAAAAGTATAAGAATAAAAAATGGTGGATAAGATATTTAAGATTCCTAGCACTACATATGAGGATTGGGATCAGCTGGTTGGGGATTATCTCAGGAGGAGCTGAGGTAAGCAAGGAAGTTGACCAATTCTACCGCACTATTGCTTATGGATTTTTCCAGGGGTACGGACTTACTGAGACCGCGCCTATAGTTGCCCTATATGACCCTACCAAGAACAAGGCAGGTTCAGTGGGCAGTTTTCTGGATAATGAGAATATAAAGGTGGAAGATGGAGAGCTGTATGTAAAAGGTGACACCGTTACTCCCGGGTATTTCAAAAATGAGGAAAAAACCAGCGAGTCCTTTAAAGATGGTTGGTTTAAAACTGGTGACCTGGTAGAGGTGGATGAAGAAGGGAATGTATTTTTTAAGGGAAGAAAAGATGATGTTATCGTTAAAGAAAGCGGAATAAACATATATCCTTCTGACATAGAGGGCAGGTTCAGCGAAGATGAGGACATAGATGATTGTGTGGTATTTGGCCTGGAAGCAGATGGCAAAAAAGATATTATTGCTATTTTGCTTCCCAGGGACAGAGAGGCAGCAGAAGAAGAAGTAAAAAAAATTGTACAGAAGATAAATTCAGGACTTAATATTCACCAGAGAATTGATGATTATTTCATTTGGAGGGGCAAGGATTTTCCCCGAACTCCTGCTATGAATATTAAAAAAGGTGAGTTGCTTGAGAAAGTTAGGGAGGCCCAGAAGGATAAAAGATCGAAGCTGGCTTCGGACCTGGCTGAAGAATATGAAAAAGAGGAAAAACAAGATATCTACAGCATAATTGAAAAGATAAAAAAATCAGCTGGGAAAAGGGATGAAAATGCTACTCTTGAGAAGGATCTAGGAATGGATTCACTGGATTTAATTAGTTTTTCTTCTGAGCTTGAAGAAAATTACGGGGTGGATGCTTCCCAGCTGGATCTGTCGGGCGATACCAGGGTAAAGGATATAGAGGAAAAACTAAAGAACCCGTCAAAAAAATCAGCCAAACTGCCCTTTTTCCCCTTTGCATATAATTATTTTTTTATTGGGCTTAGAACTGTATTTCAGTACCTTATTTTCCCTTTTACCAGGATGCTCTACCGTACCAGGATAAAGGGAAAAGAGAATTTAAAAAATCTGGATATCCCCACAGCATTTATCTCTAACCATGTTTCAATAATGGATACTCTGGTTATATTGTTTACCCTTCCCCTAAAGCTAAGGGTAAAGATGACTGTAGTTATGTCTATAGGCCATCATTTTAACCACTTTTTTGAAAGAAAGGGCAATTTATTGAGGAGGTTTATAGAAGGCATAGGTTTTTACCTTTTCATAAGCCTGTACATAAATGTTATCCCCCTGTCTCAGGTTTTCGGTTTTGCCCAGGTTTTTAAAAATGCAGGAAAGGCTATAGACAGAGGTTGGAATATATTAATCTTTCCGGAAGGCTCAGTAACAGAAGACGGAAGTCTCCAGGAATTTGAGCCAGGTATTGGAGTAATATGCAAAGATATGAAATTACCGGTAATTCCCATGAAAATAGATGGCTTGTTTAATATTTTGAGAACTGGCATTCTGCCTATTGCCCATATGCCAAGATTGCCTATGGTGAAGGTCAATATTGGAAAACAGGTTTACCGCAAACAGGGGAGCTACGAGGAGATTGCCAAAAGCTTCTATAATATCCTAAAGGATGAACTGTAGACCCAATAGTGACTTTTATCATTATCGCCATAAAATAATATTTAATATTTTGGGCTTACAGGAAGTTAAACTGTAAGCACCAAGCTTAGGTAGTACATATTAAACAATATGATATATTCTTTAAACTCTCAGATTGTAATTAATTGAAATTTAATAACCGTAATCTATTTCGGGGAAAAATGAAATATGAGACTATCATTATCAATAATATGCTGAGCATAAGCTTGTGTATATACATGGGGTTAATCGATAACACACCAGTATTTGATGCACAGAAAAAATTTTGTACTTTAGATGGGAAGACTTTAAGGCTAGAAGTACAAATTACCAAAATACTAAATTCGGCAATAAGTTAAATGAATATATCATTCTTTTACCGTCTGAAAATTTTATAAAAACGCAAAAGGTAGAAGAATATATTGAAAACCTGGAATTTTATTAAAAACTATCCTATCCTATAAAGCAGCTGTAAGGCAAGAAAAGGTGTGAAATAAGTTTATTCTTTATCATACCTGACATTAGTAAAAACCATTAATTCTTTTTAATCATCAAAAGTTTAGAATTTATGGGGAGGAAGTTCCTGTTCAGCACATAAATCTTTTATTTTTCTTATTAATCAGCAGATTATCTTAAATTTTTTAGGTAGCTTTTTAAGGCTGAAGCATTATTATGTTGCTGGTCTTTGGCAGCAAAAAGCAAGGTAATAGTCCCCCTATCTTTCTCAAGCTTGAGTAATTGTTCTACCTGGTCTCTTTTTGCTTCCAATTCTTTAGAATATTTCTCTTTAAAGTCATCCCATTTATCCTCGTCATGGGAAAACCATTTTCTTAATTCATTACTTGGTGCCAGATGCTTTAGCCACAAATCTAGACCAGCATCTTCCCGGGATAGGCCCCTGGGCCATATTCTATCCACCAGGATGCGCATTCCATCTTGAGGAGAAGACTGGTCATAAATTCTTTTTATTTTAATCATGATATTACTATAGTATATAGTTTGATAATAATTATAGTATCGCAACTGATTAAATAAAACATAATAATATTAAGGCAGCAGAAGATTTTGTGGACAAATAGCCTAAACTAGCTTAAAGGGGGATGTAGGGTTTTTATTTTTATAATTTCCCTAAGTAGATATTATAACCGCTCATAAAGTACTTCCATTAAACAGTAATCATATCATAGATAAAAGATTTTAAAATCTATTATTATTTTCTCATAAGAGACCAGTTAACATCGGTACAGGTTATTTCCATTCCCCAGGGAGCCCACCTTATTTCATCCTGGGAGATAAGCAAATAGGTAAATTGATAATCCCCGGAAGTAAAAGTAATGATGTCATCTCCTATCACCCAAAAGCCTTCAGTGATAATGGGATCCACACCGCTTTCCAAGTAAGTTTCTTCCATGTAAAAGGTACCATCGGTATTAATAGTAATTTCAGCCTGAAGGCCGGGGCAGTCCGCGCAGGGGAGAATTCCCTCAAAACTACTATGTAATCCAGACTTGCTGCATGCTGTGGCCAAAAATGAAACAGTAATTAAAACAATTATGAAAATGATAAATAATGTTTTTTCACAACTTAGCCCTTATTTAAATAATATTGATACAATATGAATCCCATTACTGCTAATATCCGATATGATAAACTTCAATTATGTTGAAAGTCCGACATATTTATCCGCTTAGCGTCAAGCGCAACCACAACCACCATATAGCTTTTATTAATACTGGAATAATCAATTATACATAGGTGTCAAAAACCCTGGATTGTGACCAGTTTGGCTTATTCCTTTTTACAAAAGTTTTATGGTTTTCAGAGTCCTGATAATTGTCATGGTCTGTTTTGCTGGCAAAAATAATATGCAGTCCCACCTGAAAATCCTTGATATTAACCGCCCGGTCGTGTTCTGCTACCAGACGGCCCACATAAAAGCTGATTATTCCAGGATTATCCTTTAAATACAGGTAGCAGTCTTCAATCAGGGATTCTATTGCCTTTTCTGAATCATCTTTTAAGGTAAAGTAAACATTGTGCGCTAATTTTTGGTTATCCATTTTTTCTCCTTGCTTTTATTTTTTCAATTGTAGGCTTAAACAGCAATAATCAGTTAAGGTAAAGCATGCTTGCCAACTTAAAAGACTATAAATATTATACTATAATCCTTGAGGTATTATAAAAGGAAATCATTAAGATAATATTCAAGTTCCAGAGTATTCATTTACCGCCAGATATATCTCTATTATGTTTTCTGCCGGGGTGCCGGGCATACATTCATGAGAAGGAGACAGGATTATTCCCCCCTTGTCTGCCCAGAGTTCTATTACTTTTTTTACTTCTCTCCTCACTTCTGCCCGGCTTCCTTTAAACAAAAGTTTTTGTACATCCATGCCCCCGTGCAGACAAACCGAATTACCAAAATTTTTATATACTTTTTCTAGATTCATGTCCTTAGCTGAAGTCTGCACCACATCAAATATGTCTATGCCTGCATCTATCATCAGTGGTAATACCTTGTTGACATTTCCACAGCAATGCCAATCAAAAAACAGGTTGTATTTTTTAACCTCTGCAATTAATTCCTGGTAGAAAGGGAGAAAATATCTCTTAAAATCTTCAGGGCTGAAGAACAAATCCTGCTGGGTGGCTACATCATCCCAGGAGCAATAAAATTCTGCCTGGGGGCCAAAGTTTTCTAGCTCAAGGCGGTTATACTCCAGGCAGTATTGGCTGGCCAGCTTAACTATTTTCTCTGCCAGCTTCTTGTTGCCGGCCATATCCATAAGGAAGCGGTCCATGCCCCTAAGGTAACTGCAAATCATAAACAGGCTGTTAAAACTTCCCATAGCTATAAATTCATTACGCTTGCTTAAGTTTAGCAGGCTGATTTTCCGGTCATCGTCCTCAAGTGATTGCCTTAATACCTTATCTTTTTGTTCGTAATAAAGGTTTACCATATGACTGAAGTCAAAATATTCCAATTTAGAAATCAAAAAATTCTCATTTATTTCACTGGCTGATTCTATAGAAGCCAGGGGAGGATCTAGAAACCTGGGGTACTCATAATCAAACTCTGCTATCCTTTTAGCAATAGCCCTGATGCCCAAGACATGAAACATGCAGTCGTCTTGGATATAGGGCTCAGGGGGAGGGGGGCCATTGTATTTGGCATGAAATGTAGAAAAATAGCAAACATTGTGTCCCATAGCCCAAAAATCTGCTCCCAATTTTTCCAGTAGAATATCTTTAATACTAATAAAGTCATCCGTGGGCTCAATATTGAAATGTTTAAGCAAAGCAGAAGTTACATTTTTAAGTCCCCGGTAGGAAGTTGGTATCCTATCTACGCTTTTTAAATTTATAGCCCTAACAGCTCTTTCTTTTTTATTCATGTTTTGCTTTGGTGGGGGACAACACCATTTTCCTTTTAATTTTAAACTAATTTATGCTGTTTTTAAATTATTAGCCTAAATGGGTTAAAATGTAAATAACGGTTAAACTTAGCGTTTGGCGTCCAGGCTATATTTTTTTATTTTTCACCATCTTTTAGAGACCTAAGTCTATATAAACAATATTCTGGGGAGGAATATTAAGGTCAGTTAACACCAGCACCAGTTCCTTAACATCCGTGTCTACATCAAAAGTGGCAGAGTAGGTATGCTCGGTACCCGGAATAATTTCCTGTAGGGTACAAGCCTGTTCAGGACTGAAAAAAGCAAAAGCTGGCAAACAGATGGAATAGCTATTGCCTTTATCATCAATAGCTGTAAGGTCATACAGTACCCTAGGTTCCTGACCTGTATTTTCTACTGTAAAGGTTATGCCTATAAACTTACCGTATTCTGTCTCCAAAAAAGCATCACTTCCATCATCTATAAGTAGTGTGCCCAAGTCTGTGGTTTCATTTATCACCCATATTATATCGCCGGCAACAGCTTCCTGACCAACTGCTAATTTTTCTACATTGGAGATATCAACTTCAGGCACAGAACCAGTTTCAGCTATATTTTGCTGGCAACCGTTTATTAAAAAAAGGACTGCCAGTACCGGGACCATGAATAGAAATATATACTTCTTCATTTTATTTTCTCCTATCATTTTTAATAGATAACAATAATTTTAGTTTCTTTTCCTAACCCCTTAAATATTTTAAATCTTGCAGTATTTCTTCTGCATGCCGGGCAGGGTTAACCGTTGAATAGGCTTTAGCTATTATGCCATCAGGGTTAACCAGGTATGATACTCTTTTAGTAACCAGGCCGCGGGCATGGTACTTACTTATAACTTCTTTATTGGGATCTGAAAGAAGGGTGAGAGTAATACCATATTTGTCAGCAAACTTCTTATGGCTTTGGGGAAGATCCGGGCTTATACCAATGACCTCTGCATTTAGATCCTTAAACTTATCCAGGTTTTCTTTAAAATTATTTGCTTCCTTGGTACAGCCGGGGCTATCATCCTTGGGATAAAAATAAATAATAACCCATTTATCCCTGTATTCAAACAAAGCATGCGACTTGTTGTTTTGGTCTATTAGTGTAAAATCAGGTGCTTTGGTATTTTCCTTTAGCATGTATTTCCTTTCCGTTTGATTCCACCTTCCAGGCTTGATTAGAAGCCTGGAACCCTTGTTTTAGTTTAGCATCCTCTTTTTTAAATCCCTTAAGGCTATATCTGCGCTATAGCCTTTCCAGTTCCAGCTCTTTCTGATTAATTCCCAAGCTCTTAGCTGCTTGGTCAAAAATGTTGAATATCTTGTCTATTTCCAGCCAAAATACCTCTTCCAGCAGATAGGCGGTATCACTTATCTCTGATAACGTCTGGGCATCTGCACCCTCTTCAAACTTGTAGAGGAATATAATTCTATAGCCCACAATATCCAAGGCATACCGGTGTGCCTGTTCAGCTATGCCCGGTGGTATTATTTTTTCCAAATTTTGGTATAACTGCTCATATTTTGTTCTCAGCTGACCGGCATAAACCATTTTCTCTTTAGGGGTTGAACCTGGCTCATTAAATTCTTCCAGTAACGGTTCTGTTTCCATAATATATTGGGACCATAATGGAAAGAATTCCTGGCTGAATTGATTAAATTCCCTTAGTTGAGACTCAAATTGGGGTACTGAATTTATCTCAATGCTGGCAGTAAATTTGGCCTGCAAATCATGAGTGGAGAAAGAATAGTCCAAGCTGCTATTTTCTTTTTGGCAGCCAACAGATGCAATAACGGCGGCTATTATAATGACTATAAATATCTTTCTCCACATGGTTAATCAGCTGTTTAATTTTAACTGTTTAGAGCTTTGCCATAGGCCATGTATATTACAATAGGATGAAGCCAGCAGGTTACCCTGTTTTTCAGTAGTAAGAGAAAAAACCCCTTTGTAATTGGTGTATACAGTACTGGTATCTGCCCCCTGTACAGAGCTGCCGTGAGCTGAAAAATTAATATCGCCAATATGTATGGGATATTTATCCCCATCTGGCAGGAAAAATAGGGAGATCCAGGTTATATGGTGTTGGGTAGTGTTAGGATGCGCAATTTCTTTTCCAATGCTAATCTTTATTTCAACCGGCTCTCCCTTTTTGGCGCCCGGCTCTACTTCTATTACTGGAACATGTTTTTCTGTTTTAAAATCTGCAGTTTGCAATAATTGATCTAAATTAGCCATTTTTGTCCTTTCCCATAATTGTAATGATTTAATTTTAGCTATAGACTGGGATTAAGTTAACGGCAGTAGGTACAGTTTGCATCATCAAAAAGTACGGGTTTATACTGGCCATAAGTATAGATAGCTTAAAGCAATAGGCTAAAATCTTGACTAAAATCAGTTAGCCTTTAGACTATAAACATAGAATATTTTCCATAATTAAAAAGAGGGAGATAAAACACCATGCCTAAATCCCTGGTTAGCTATTACGCTCCTGCCGGTAGGAGTACTTTAGAGGAAATTGAAAACCAAAAAAGGTTATTAAGACAGTATCATGGCCCGGTAAGCAGATTTTACGATGCAGTTACCGAATTGGTTTTAATATTGAATAGAGACAGGCAGATAGTGTATTTTAATTCTGCTGCTGCTGCTTTGCTGGGAGAAGATAATCCCAATCATCTTTATGGTTTAAGGCCGGGGGAAGCTTTGGGGTGTAGCTATTCCTGTCTTTACAGCGGGGGCTGCGGGACCAGTGAATATTGCACGCAGTGTGGGGCGGTAAATGCCATACTGTCAGCTTTAAATAATAAAGCTGACCTCAGGGAGTGCAGGATTTTAAAAGGGCCCCGGATGGAGGCTTTAAATCTATTAATCCGTACTACCCCCTTAAGATTGGAAGGACAAAATTTCAGCATTCTGGCTATTACTGATATAAGTAACGAAAAAAGAAGGCAGGTGCTGGAAAGGATTTTTTTCCATGATTTAATGAACACTGCATCAGCAATTCAATTACTCTCCAATGCAATAAACTCCAAGCAACAGGAGATAAGAGGCAATCCCCAATGGGCCAGCCTTTTGGCTGGAATTAAACAGCTTATAGCTGAACTTAAATCACAGAAGGAATTGCTGGCAGCTGAAAACGGGGAGTTACTGGTAGAACGAGTGCCGGTAGATGCAAATGCCATTATTAAGAATTTATCAGAAACCTTTAACCAGCGCTTTACAGACCGGGAAGTTGTGGTGCAATGCTTCCAGGAAAAAATGGTCTTAAATACAGACCAGGGGTTATTTACCAGGGTATTGGAGAATATGGTATTAAACGCATTAGAAGCCAGCCCTCCCGGACAAAAGGTTATAGTTTCTAGTGAACTGGTGGATGGTTTTGCTGAATTTAGGGTTCACAATGCAGGATTCATACCCAAAGAGCACCAATTACAGCTTTTCCAGAGGTCCTTTACTACCAAGGGTGCAGGCAGGGGCCTGGGTACATACAGCATGAAATTGCTAAGCGAGCAATATTTGGAGGGCAGTATTAGTTTTAAAAGTTCGCTGGAACAGGGGACTACATTTATTGCCCGCTATCCTGCATAATTGTTAATGCAGACATAAAGGTTTAAATATTGGCAACAGCTTTCTTTAGAAAAAACTATTTACTTTTAATTTTGGGGCTGGCTTCCATTGCAGGGCTCTATTTATTAAGCCTATACAGTTACATTATCTACCACAGTATCATAGAGCTGTTTAGTATAATAATAGCCATCGGCATTTTCGTAGTGGCCTGGAATTCCAGGAAATATCTGGATAATCACTTTCTTCTATTTGTGGGCTTATCTTATTTTTTCGTAGCCATATTGGATTTACTGCATACCCTAGCCTACAGCGGTTCAGGAGTATTTATTGGATTTATCGAATCAGACCTGGCTACCCAGCTGTGGATTGCAGCCAGGTATATGCAGAGCGTATCTTTACTTTTAGCCTTATTGTTTATAACTAGAAGGTTAAATTTAAAGATCCAGTTTGTTATCTATTCTATAGTAACTATACTATTATTATTATCAATATTTTACTGGGAGGTTTTTCCTGCCTGTTTTATTGAGGGCTCAGGGCTTACCCAGTTTAAAATCATCAGTGAATACATAATTTCTTTTATATTGGCAGCGGCTGTAGTTTTATTATTTTTTTACCGCAGTGAATTTAACCCCAAAATATTTTCTTTAATCATAGCTTCCCTGGCATTAACCATAGTATCTGAGCTAATGTTCACTCTATATGACGATGTATACGGATTGTTTAACCAGTTAGGCCATTTCCTTAAATTTGTATCTTTCTTTTTAATTTATAAAGCGGTAATAGAAACTGGCTTTTCACAACCTTTAGACTTATTGTTTTTCAAATTAAAACAGGGTGAAAAAGAAATTAAGGATAATGAGAAAAAGTTCAGGTCGCTTTTCTTATCTATGAATGAGGCGGTATGTCTGCAGGAACTGCTTTATGATGCTAATGGCCAGGTTATTGATTACAAGATAGTGGATGTTAACCCTTCTTTTGTTTTTATAACCGGTTGGCCAAGAGAGCAGGTTGTAGGGCGGAAAGCCTCTGAAACTTATGGAACCGATATTCCATACCTGGATGCTTATCTAAAGGTGATAAAAACTGGGGATCCGGTCCGGTTTGAAACCTATTTTCCTGCCCTGGATAAATATCTGTCCCTATCTGCTTTTTCACCCGCCAAGGGTAAAATTGCTACTGTTTTTTCTGATATCACCCAAAGGAAAAAGGCTGAGCTGGAAATTGAAAGCCTGTCCAGGTTTACTTTGGAAAACCCTAATCCCGTCATGAGGATAGATAAAAAGAATTCCATAATCTATGCCAATGATCCAGCTCAGCAAATACTGGCAAATATGGGTGATAAACAGAAAACCGAATTTATAAAGGTGCTGCAAAAATCTGCTGAAAGCTACAATAGGGAGGAAGGCTCAGCAGTAACCGAAATTACCCTGGGCAAACTTATATATGAATTTACAATAGTACCGGTAAAAGAGTCAAATTACCTAAATATATATGGAACAGATATTACTATAAGAAAAAATGCAGAAAAGCTGCAAAAAAAGATAGCCAGGGAAAGGGCTTTAAGCCAAGAGCGTAACAAGCTGGCCCGGGAACTTCATGATACTGTAACCCAAACCCTTTTTTCTGCAAACCTTATTGCGGGAACTATACCTAAATTATGGGAAAAAGATCCGAATGCGGTAGCCAAAAGGTTGGAAGAAATCAAACTTCTTTACCAGGCAGCCCTAAAAGAAATGAGGATATTGCTGTATGAATTAAAACCTTCTGCCTTAAAAGATGAAAATCTTATCAATTTGCTTAACCAATTAGTTAAATCTATTGAATCCAAGTCCAAAATACCGGTTACCCTCTCGGTAGAAGGCGAGTATAAGTATCCCTCTAAAATTGAGTTTGGATTTTACCGTATAGCACAAGAAGCTTTAAATAATATCATAAAACATTCTTCTGCCACCCAGGCCTATATCATTATAAAAAGCAATCCTCAAAACCTGGAACTTACCATACAGGATAACGGCCGGGGCTTTGATCCCGAAACTGTGCCTTCTACTAATCTAGGTTTAAATATAATGAAAGAGAGGGCAAGGATAATGGGTGCTTCCATAAACATTAAAAGTGTGCCTGATGAAGGTACCCGGATACATGTGGTCTTCTCCAAAGCTGTTAAATAAGAATATTTATCTGTGCTTTAGTTTAGTTAAATCCCCTACTTTTTTCCTCTAAATACTGTACTTAGTACTATTACTATAGTGATGATTTCAGTATAGTCTTATAAATATATCAGATATTGAGGGGGAATTAAGGTGAAGAGCAAAATAGAATATAGAGATAATCATTTGGCAAAAATAATTGAATTAAAGATCCAGATACAAGCTTCTCAACTGGTTTGGGACTTAGGTCTAATGTCAGAGGGCCCGCAGTTGGAAATATCTAATTTTTATCAATTTTATAAAAGTTTTAGCCGCATTTGGGAAAGGTACCATAATAGAATTTCACCACTTCTAAGCGATTTTAATTATAAATCCAATATCAGGCATATATATGCTGAAATTATTGCTGCCCAATACAGCAAATACTTGGAATCTTTGGAACAGCTGGAAGTTCCTCCCAATCTAATATCAGCTTTTAACCGATACCGGCAATCGATTATAGCCCGTAAATGTTGGGTGCAGTCATACCGGCAAGGCATAGACAGCATATATGATGCTGATCATTTGGATTACCAGCAAGACTATCAATTTTGGTGTTCACTGGGCCAGCAGTATCTAAAATTAAGTGAAACCAATAAAGCTTCTGAAAAGCCTTGCGTTGTGGCCTAAACTGTAAGCTTTAACTGCTAATATAATCTTTAGATTAATTTTTCCCCTAAATACCTGCAGCACAGATATGTTCAAGCTTGCCGGGTATAAATTAATTTAATACAAAATAATAATGTTAATCTCAAGTCTAAATTGCTATAATTAACCATATGATAGGAAAATCTTAAACTTATAGCATATCTTAACCATGATTAAAGTATTGGTAACTGATGACCATTTGTTGGTAAGGCAAGGCATAAGGGCTTTGCTGGAAATGTGTGATGATATTGAGATTGTGGGAGAAGCAGAAAACGGCCACCAGGCATTTGAATTATGTCTAGAATTTAACCCGGATATAGTGTTGATGGATTTAATAATGCCCGGGTTAAGTGGAGTAGAAACCATTAAAACCATCCTAAAGGATATGCCCCAAGCCAAAATCGTAGTCTTAACCAGTTTTGTAGATAAGAAACTCATTGAAGAATCACTTAAGGCTGGAGCTATAGGGTACGTATTAAAAAATGTATCCGGAGACGACCTGATAGAAATAATTAGAAATGCCTATCAAGGCAAACCTACCCTTTCTTCGGAAGCCAGTGATTTCTTAATATCTAATTTAAAGAGGCCTTCAATTGAAGATTTTAGCTTAACCAACCAGGAACAAAACATATTATCCTGCCTGGCTGATGGCCTATCCAATAAGGAAATAGCTAAGAAGCTGGTATTAAGCGTATCTACCGTGAAGTTTCATGTAAGCAATATATTAACCAAGCTGGGTGCTTCCAGCAGGGCGGAAGCAGTATCCATTGCTCTAAAGAATAAACTGGTCGAATGACCAGTATAAACCTCTACTTTTTATCTTAAATTATCCATACTTAATACTATTACCTAAATATTTCCCCCCACCTATAATGATTAAACTACATTTTAAATAGGGAGGGGTGCATGAGATCCATAAAAGTTTTAATGCTAATAGAAGACTTATTTGATGATAAGGAAGCATTGTATCCTTATTACCGCATGAAAGAAGAAGGCTATGAGGTTACCACGATAGGGCCAGTTGCTGGAAAAGAGTATCAGGGTAAATATGGCATAACCCTAAAAGCAGATTTATCGGCCAAGGAAGTGGAACTAAATGATGTTTCAGCCTTAATTATTCCTGGAGGATATGCTCCGGACAAAATGAGGAAAAATAAAGATATGGTAGATGTTGTAAGAAAAATATACCAACAGGGAGGGGTAGTAGCAGCAATATGCCACGGTCCCTGGATGCTGGTAGAGGCTGACGCAATTAAAGATAAAAAAGTTACAGGAGCAAGCTCCATATCTACCGACCTTAAAAATGCAGGCGGCAGCTTTGTTGATTGTGAAGTAGTAATTTCTGGAAATATTATTACCTCTAGGGGCCCAGACGACTTGCCTGTTTTCTGTAAATCAATAATCGGTCTTATAAGTCAAAAAGTTCAAAATAATTAGTGAATGAAAGCAAATATAAATACATTAATGAATAAATTGGCTGCCAGCCATTAAATGGAATATCAGGAGGAGAAATGTACGAGGATTTAATGTTTCAAAAATGCCCTAAATGTGGTACCTGGCTGTATAGGAAAAGAAAATTTCACGAAGGGATAACCGGAGCTTTGGCTAAGGATATAAAGATTATTAAAGATTCTGATGGCGATTCTGTTTATGTTTGCAATAACTGCCAGGCTAAGCTGGTTCATGTTATCACCAAGGGAAAACCTTTAGTATATAGGTATTCTCATTCCAAGCAGTGAATTTAGCCCCTATTTTGAATCTGCCTGGTATAACAACATATTATTTTATGTTTAACCCTAATTTGGTTTCAAATGAGGGCTAAACATGCTATTTGATAAATGTTTGGCTTAAAGATCGCAGGCCAAATCCAGGAGTAAATAAAAGCATAGAGGTAATTTTTACTGGCCTTTAGGAAAGGTTAGAAAGATTAAAAATATTGAAATATCTGGATTTTTTAAACATCCCTAGATAAAGCACGAGATTAAATTGAAATATTTATGGCTATGCTAATACTAAAATGCTCATAAAATAAATACACAGGTTGAGTTGACAATCACAAGTTTGGTAGGTTAGAATTACATAAATAAAATAATTTTATTATAACCCAATAATTACTTAATCGTATAGACAAGACAAAATAAGCATAATTAAAATCATAAATAGAGAAGGATTAAAGAATTATGGCTGATGAGGTAATTCTTAGCTTGAATAATATTTCCAAAGGTTTCCCGGGAGTACAAGCCCTAAAAGATGTTTCCTTTGAACTAAGAAAAGGCGAAGTCCATGGAATATGTGGAGAAAATGGTGCCGGCAAATCCACACTTATCAAGATTGTATCGGGAGCTTATCAACCAGATGAAGGTGAAATCTACTTTGAAGGTAAAAAGGTGTCCCTGGATCCATATACAGCCATGAACCTGGGCATACAGACTATCTACCAGGAGCATACCATTTTCCCTCATTTGAGTATTACTGAAAATATTTTTGTGGGAATGGAAATTACCAATAACGGTATTATGCAGAAAGTGGAAATGCGCAAGAAAACAGCTGAAGTTCTAGAATATCTCCATAGCGACCTCAATCCTGATCAGCTGGTGAACGACCTGTCGTCAGGAGAACAAAAAATAGTAGAGATTGCCAAGGCTCTGGTGCTGGACCGTAAAGTAATAATAATGGATGAGCCTACCGCTTCTTTTTCGGTGAGTGAAATTGATAATTTGCTGGAGATTGTAAATAAAATTAAGAAAACCGGAATTGGAGTTATCTATATTTCTCACCATTTGGAGGAAGTGTTTAAAGTTGCGGACAGGATTAGTGTACTAAGAGATGGAATGCATGTAAAAACTTGCGATGTAGGTGAAGTTGATGAGTCTCAGCTAATTAAGTACATGGTTGGCCGCGATGCATCTGCTTTTTACCATCGTGAATTTTATGAGCCCGGTGAAACAGTGTTGGAAGTAGAGAACCTCTCGGGTAATGGGGTAAAAGATATATCGTTTGAGGTCAAAAGGGGAGAAATTCTAGGTTTTGCTGGAATGGTAGGTTCGGGTAGATCTGAGCTTATGACTCTTCTTTTTGGAGGTGCCGAAAAAATAGATGGACGCATTTCTATTTTGGGGCAAGAGGTTAATTTAAAAGACCCCAGTGATGCAATAAGGAATAAGATGTGCTACATCACTGAAGACCGGCAGTTTACCGGCTTGTTTTTAATTCATTCCATAGCCCGCAATATAATGATTGCCGATATGGTCAATACCAAAGGATCCACCATAACCCCTACCAATGAGGTAGAGATTGGAGACCGAATGGTTAAGAAACTTAATATAAAGGCACCCAATTCACAGATGCTGGCAGGGAATCTTTCAGGCGGCAACCAGCAAAAAGTTGTTTTAGCCAAGTGGTTTAATACCAATGGGGAGATTTTTATCTTTGATGAGCCCACCAGAGGTATAGATGTAGGAGCCAAACAGGAAATCTATCAGCTGATGACTAATCTCTTAGAAGAAGGCAAGGCTATAGTAATGGTCTCTTCTGATATGCCGGAGATAGCTTCCATGAGTGACCGGATTATGGTTATGAAAGCAGGCCAGATTGAAGGGGAGCTAAAAAGGGAAGAAATCAGTGAGGAAAATATACTTGAGTTATCAATAGGAGGTAAAAAAATATGAAACAGTCGCCTGAACCGGAAAGAAGAAAAGGTTTTGCGCTTTTTGGAAGGGGAGAAAATTCTACGGTTTTGATGATTACCATTTTTTTCTTCATTGCCATAGTGCTTATACAGGTTATTACCAGTGCTGTTGCTGGAGGCGTAACTTACCCCTCGTTTATAAGCCCAGTTAACTTATTGAATATATTTATGCAGGTGGCTGCTGTGGGAATTATGGCTATGGGTATGTCTGTAGTAATGATTGGCGGAGGAATAGACCTATCGGTTGGTATGTTGGTTTCCCTGGTAGCTCTTTACTTTGCCAAAGCTTTTAGGGACTGGAATTATCCTGTAGCTGTGGCTATTGCTTCTATTGTAGTAATAGCAATTTTACTGGAAACAGCTATGGGCTGGATAATTTCCCGCTTTAAGGTAGAGCCTTTTATTATTACTCTGGGTGGTATGATAGCATTCAGGGGGATTGCTCTCCTAATTTGCCGTTCGCAGGAAATTAGTACCCAGGGCATCCTGAATCCGCTAAAAGCTAATCTAATTGAAGGGGCAAAAGGGCCATCAGGGTTATCACTTACTATACCTGTGTATGTTATTGTTTTCCTAGTTATAACCGTGATTATGTGGTGGCTGCTGAAATACACCAAGTATGGCAGAAGGGTTTATGCGGTAGGAGCAAACCGTAATGCTGCCTATCTAGCCGGTATTGATGTAAAAAATATTATGATGTCTACCTATGCTCTAAACGGATTTCTGGTTTCTATCGCTTCCTTCATGTTGTTAGCTCGAGTTAATACCGCTATAATAACTGTAGGACAGAATTTGGAAATTGATGTTATTGCTGCCACGGTTGTAGGCGGAGTTGCACTTTCAGGAGGCAAAGGAAATATTTGGGGTACTTTTATTGGAGCGATTTTATTGGGTTCTATTGCTAATGCTATGAATATCCTTCGTCTGCAAAGCGAGTGGCAGTTTGTAGCTAAGGGTATAATTATAATAGCAGCAGTTACTGCCGGTGCTATTGTTCAGGCCAGAAGCCAGAGGATGAAACAAATCAGATAAGGTAAATTCATAAAAAAATAATTAGTTTTTTGGAAAAATATATTTGCTGTAACTTATTTAATCGTTACAGTATTATATAAATAGAAATGATAACAAGAAAGGAAAGAGGTAAAAAGCAATGAAGAGAATATTAGTTCTCCTAATCGTAGTTGCTTTGGCGATTACATTCTCATTCGCAGGTTGTACAGCACAAGCACCTGCGGAAGAAGCGGCTGAAGCTCCTGCGGAAGAGCCTGCAGCTGAAGAACCTGCAGCTGAAGAACCTGCAGCGGAAGAGCCTGCAGCTGAAGAGCCTGCAGCTGAAGAACCTGCAGCTGAAGTACAGACTCTGGATATAGGTTTCTATGCTGACGGCGCAGACTCCTACTATCAGGTAATGGTAGACACTATGCAGGCATGTGCAGATGCTGATCCTGAAACAGAGTGGACAATCGATTATAAAGTTGGACAGAACACCGCAGCAGAACAGCTGCAGGCAGTTGAAGACTTTATAACCGCTGGATATGACGCTATAGTAGTTATCCAGAACTCTGCTGATACAACATCTGAGTGTATAACCAAATGCCAGGCAGCAGGCATTCCTTACTTCGGCGCTGCCCACAGCTTTGCATCAGCTCCAAATGCAACTGATGCTGCTGGATCATGCTGTTATAACTTTGTAGAAGCCGGTGTCTATGCTGGCGAAGACGCTTTAGCAAGAGGCGTTAAGAAAGTTATAAATATTGAAGGCCAGCTGGGCCAGGGTAGTGCAGGCGCACAAACACTGGGCTTTTTGAAAGCATATGAAGATGCTGGAATGAGCCTGGGGGGCCCTACTGCTGAAGAAGTAGCTACCAAAAAAACTGAAGCTAGCCTGGATGGAACTCAGGATATAGAAGTTGTATTCTGGGCTTCAGGCGGATGGTTCTCAGATCCTGCACAGAAAGCAATGACTGATGCTATCACATCTCTCGGAGTTGACGGTTTTGATGGTGCATATGTGCAGAACGATCCTATGATGGAAGGTGTTCTGATGGCCATGGAAGAAGCAGGACTAAATTCTTCTGACTACTGGTTAGGAGCATCAAACGGTAGAGAGATCTCATGGCAGTGGGTTAAAGATGGCGTAATAACCATGGATGTTAACCAGACCGCAGCTCTTGAAGGCGACACCCTGTATCAGCAGGTTAAAGCTCACTTCAATGGCGACGAATACAGAAAATACATTCATCCATACTTAACACCTTATAATGTTGATAATATTAACGATGTTGCCCTAGTTCCTTTCTCCGATGTAGATGCATACATGGCTGGAAGAGAAGCAGGCGACTTTGTTACTGATATCAACGATCCTAAATTTGTTGATCAGGAAGGATTTTAAGGTTAACTAGTAAGATAAAGGATGACAGAAGGACTTAATAGAAGCTGGATAAATGTATTAGAAGAAATTAAGTCTAACAGCAGAGATACAATAAAAATAATCAGGGGTTCTATATAGGCCCCTGATTATTTTTTTCCTGGTTATTTTGGGCATTTTGTTATTTTATGTGTTTAGTAGTTTAATGGTTTCAAAAGCAAAGCTATGGTTAAGAAGCGATCACAGGACTAAAACCATAAAACCTATAAATCAGAAACATATTCAAGGAGGAAAAATATGGGTAAAAGATATACCAAGCAAGAAGTTGTGGATCGATTACAGGCGGAAATAAAAAAAGGTAAGCCATTATTTATGCCTAATTGTGGAATGGGCATTTCCGCTAAATTTCAGGAGAAAGGAGGCTCAGATATCATTTGCATATCTCCTACCAGCTACTGGAGGCTCAAAGGGCAAGGTTCTTTGGCCGCTTTTCTGCCTTTCTATGACATAAACCAGGTAGTATTTGACCTCGCTAAGGAAATTGTGCCGGTAGTAAGTGAAGTACCTCTAATTGGCCTTACCGGCCCCCATAACCCATTGCTGCCACACCAGAAGCACCTGGAAATATTAAAAGAGTTAGGCCTCTCCGGTATTAATCCTTTTATAAGTAAACTTTATGGAGAAAGCTTCAGTGAACAGATAGAGCATATAGGAATGGGCTGGAAGAATGAGGTGGAAATAGTGGAAGTTGCCCAAAAAATGGATATGTTTACCTTTTCCTATGCATTTTCGCCCGAAGAAGCATCTATTTTAGCCCAAGCTGGAGCGGATATAATAGCTTCCCATGTGGGCTCTACTAAAGGCGGTTCCATTGGGGCCAAAACATCATTGACCTTAGAGGAAGCTGCCCAGCTAAGCCAGGAGATTTTTGATGCTGCCCGAAAAGTTAATAAGGATGTAATCCTGTTTGCACACGGGGGACCCATTGAAGGACCTAAAGAAGTGGAATATGTATTTAAAAATACAGATGCACAAGGATTCACTGGTGGCTCCGCTGCTGAAAGGATGCCTATAGAAAAAGCAATACTGGAAGTAACCCAAGCTTATAAAAATGTACCAATGAAATAAACAAAATTGAAGGAATAAACATGAATGATAAAAAACCAAATATTTTATGCATAGGCGTACTGGACACCAAGGGTGACGAAATAAAGTTCCTAGCCCGGGAATGCCAAAAACTGGGAGCTAACGCCAAGATAATGGAGCTGAGCCTGGGTGGTGAGGTAGGATGGGCCGATATCTCTTTGTCTGAAGTGCTGGCAGAAGATGGAATACATAAAGAGGATGTATTTAAAGCTTCAAGGACTGAAGCCATAGAGATTGTGGGAAAAGCTGGAGCTAAAAAGATGGCCAAGCTTTATGAAGAAGGCCAGGTAGATGGAGTTATCGCCTGGTCTGGATCAGTAGGAACTACAGTCAGCACTATGACTATGAGGGCCCTACCTATAGGAGTCCCCAAGATAATGCTTTCCACTTGTGCAGCCAGCGATGTTAGCTCCTGGTTGGGAAGTAAAGATATTTACATCTCCAACCCCATATCGGAAAAGGGGGTTAACCGGGTTACCAGGAAAATTGTGGCTAATGCCACCGCTGCTATCGTAGCTATGGCCAAAGTGGGAGAAATATCTGAAAAAGAAGCCAAGCCTTTGGCTGCGGTAACCGCCTATGGTACTACTACCCCTGCAGTTATGAGATTATCGAAATATATGGAAGAAAAAAGAGGCTTTGATACCATAACCATACATCAGGTAGGTACCGGTGCTACCATGGAGGACTTGATAAGGTCCAGGATGATTACTGCTGTTTACGACATTACTATTGGAGAGCTCAGCAACAACTATTATGGCAGTATATATGGGATTGATCCAGACTGGGAAGGAGAAAGGCTGACTGCTGCCAGTGATATGGGTATACCCCAGATAGTATGTCCGGGAGGGCTGGCCCAGTGTGCTTATGGTCCCCTTAAGACCATGCCCGGCAAGATCATGGAGGAATATAAACAAGGCAAGAGGGTATCTTACCAGAACTCCAGGGAGCCCTATATACATAATTCAGCAGTTACTATTATTGCGCCTACCCTGGAAGAAACAGAATTATTTGCCACAGAGATAATAGAAAAGCTGAATAGAACCACTGGTCCTACTGCCCTGGTACTTCCTCTCAGGGGATGGAGCGCTTATGACCAATCGGTAGAGCAGGCTACAGTGGAAAGAGGATGGGCTAAGGAAAAAGGTGATGGCCCGGTTTGGATACCGGATCCCGATAATCCAAAGTGGTCTAAGAGAGCTACTACCATGTGGAACATATTCAAGCAAAAAATAGACAAAGATAATCCTAATCTGGATCTTATAGTATGCAATAACCATATTTTGGATATTGTTTTTACTGATTTTTTAAACCGGATTATGGGGGATATGCTGGATGGAAGATGGACCAAAGGGTCATACCGGGATATGGAGAACATAGTAGAATAAAAACTAAAAACATCTGTAAAAAATACCCTGGTTTAACCTCCAGGGTATTTTTTTATTTTATTTGTATAAAAAATTTTAACCAGGATCATAACCGTGGTCATTCCCATAGCAATAGGGGCTATGGCCATAGACCACGACATATGGTACTGGGAAGTGAGCCTGGTGAGAAAAGGGGCAGCTGACACCCCTATATTTACGGCGGCAAATACAATACTGGCCAATACCCCCCGTCCATGGGGATAGATAGTGCTGGTAGATGAGATACCTAAAGTAATAATGCCTGAACAGCCTATACCTGCCATAAATATGGCGGCCAGGGACCCTATGGTTTGGTTTAGGGGGATAAAAACAGCCATGGATACTATAGCAATAATGGATAATATCAGCATTATATAGTTGGATTTGATTTTTCCCGCAATAGCTCCAGTAATCATCCTGCCTATCAGTACTGCCAGCCAGAACAGGGAAGCAGCCCAACCTGCAGTGTTTACATCAAACAATTTTTCTACTCTTAAGAAAGTGGGGGCCCAGGTGGCTACTACTGTTTCAGAAATGCAGTAGAACAGAAGCAGCAGGCATCCCAGAACAAATATGATGTTTCTCTGGCGGTCTGTAAATATGTCTTTTAGGCTTATTCTTTCTTCCTCCTCTTCTTCCGGCTGGCCTTTTTTGCCCCTTTTTAACCAAATATATAGAGCCATAATTATAAAGGTTAAAAATATCATGATGTAATAGGAGTATCTCCAGTTAAGGCTGTTGTTTATCAGCAGGGAAGCAATAAGGGGGGCTATAAAATTTCCTATAGGATAGAAGCTTAGAAAAATAGTGGTCAGCCGGTCTTTGTTTTTTATTTTGTTTTCTAATACGTATTTAGTGGCCTGGATCCAGATCACACCTGCTGCGTAACCTAACAGGAAATATAATATATAAAAAAGATATAAATTGTTAACCAAACTCAATAAAAACAGAATAGGCACTATAAGCACATATCCGGCCATTATTACCTTAAACTTTTTAAATTTACGGTTATACATAACTGAAGTAAGCTGGCCCAATATCATCCCTATGGTAAAGAAGGTAAATATCAGGCTTAAATCTGCAGCATTGTTTCCTGTGCTGGCCCCAATTTCTAACAGCATGGGGGAAGCAGTCATAAAATAAACGGGCACTATAAAAATAGCGAGGTAATTAGGAATTTCCCTTAAATAATCAATAAAATTGTCTTTTCTTTTTTCCAAATCCCTTTTCTATTCCAGATTAGGCTTCAATTTTAATTCATTAAGTTCAAGAATATTGAACACTATATCAAATTTAAACTTTTTAATAAACTAAATAGTGGGCTAAAAAAGTAAGGGCAAAATATTTGTAAAACCATTAACCAGCGGATGATAAATATCCCTAGAGAAAAGTCTAGGGCAGCAGCATCTTCCTGGCCTTAAACTTTACCAATTTGATATTTGCACCATTATATGGTATTAAATTTAGAATATTATGACACAATTACTATAAGAGGAGCATTCTTATGAGCCATTATCAAATAAATGAACCGGTAGGTTTGCCGGAAGAAATATATGAAGGAGATTATATAATTGCTACCTATTTTTTCCAGGCTCCCCGGGGAATAGATATCTACCAAAAGGCCAAGTCCTTTGCAGTAGGGCAAACCTTGGGTACCTGGCTTCCTGTTCCTGGCATAACTGATGAAATGAAGAAAAAATACGGGGGCAGGATTGTAGCTTTGTATGATATACCCCCGGCAGAGCTGATACCTGACGAGCCAGAGCAGACTGCCCATATAGTACAGATTGCATTTCCGGATCATAATTTTGATACCCAGTTTCCGATGCTTATGGTTACTTTGCTGGGAAATGATGTATCAACTTCTGCCCAGGTAAAATTACTGGATATAAAGTTTTCCCATCACTTTTTAAAGGCCTTTCCGGGGCCTAAATTCGGCATTCCCGGGTTGTACGAGTACTTTAAAATAAACCGGAGGCCAATTATTTTGAATATGGTTAAACCCTGCCTGGGGTACACTCCCCCGGAAGGGGCCAAGATTTTTAAAAGCATAGCCAGGGGTGGAGTAGATATTATTAAAGATGATGAGCTTTTAGCCCAAACCTCTTATAGCCCCATCCTGGACCGGGTAAAACAGTACACTGAAGCAGCCAGGGAAGTAGAACAAGAAACAGGGCATCTGGTTCGCTATTGCGTTAATATTACCGATAGGCAGGATAAGATGATCGAACATGCTAAGATAGCCAGGGAAGCGGGTGCTGGAGCGCTTCTGGTAAACTTTGTAGCCACAGGACTAGGTGCTTTGCAGGCATTAAGGGAAACAGATATTGATATCCCTATTCTGGCTCACTATGCTTCCGCGGGTGCCATTACCGAGTCTCCTTTTACCGGGCTGTCCACCCAGCTGCTTCTAGGAAAACTGTCCAGGCTGGCCGGTGCTGATATGTGCATGTTTAGTTCACCTTACAGCACCTATCCTTTTATTAAAAGAAGATATTCGCAGATTGCGGATACCCAAAGGTTGCCACTGGGATCCATTAGGGAAACCATGCCGGTCATAGGGGGAGGAATGACTCCACGGTCGGGGGAAAGAGTAGTAAATGATTTAGGTAAAGAAGTTGTACTGGCAGTGGGAGGAGCCATATTGGGCCATCCCCTGGGGCCTACCGAAGGGGCAAAGGCTATGATGGAAGCAGCAGAGGCCCTGGGCCAAGGCGTACCTCTTGACCAGTGGGCTAAGGAAAAAGGGAGCGAAGCCCTGAAGATATCACTGGAGAAATGGCAATAACAGGGAAAGGCAAACAATGAATTACCAAAAAAAAATGGTGGTAGGTTCCAGCTGGAAGATATATTTTAAATCTATTACCAAGTCTATAGAATACATAGAGGTTTTGGGGAAAAATCTAGATTTTGTGGATGAGTCCAAACTGGAAATATACACCTTACCGGACTTTATATCCCTGGGGGCAATTTCAACCTTGGAGCGTAATCCTCTTATCCATCTGGGTGCCCAGGATATGTTCTGGGAAGATCAAGGCCCATATACCGGTGAAGTATCACCTTTATTGCTAAAGGATATTGGGTGTAAATATGTTTATATCGGCCATTCAGAAAGAAGAATATATTTTGGTGAAAATGACCATACTATTAACCAGAAAGTTCTGGCTGCCTACAGAAATGGTTTGATCCCCATTCTACTGGTGGGTGAAACTTGGGAGGAATATAAGGCAGGACAAACTGCGGAAGTTTTAAGACAGCAGCTGGGTATTGCTTTGGAAGGCATTCCTGCTTCTTTTCTTAAAGAACTGGTACTGGTCTATGAACCCCGGTGGGCTATAGGCAAAAAAGAAACTGCTTCCCGGGAAGTAATCCAAAAATCCCATCTATTGGTACAGGAGGCTATTGGTCAATTATATGGCCAGGACATGTCTTCAGTGGCCAGGGTTATATATGGGGGAAGCGTTAACTATGACAATAGCCAGGACATAATAAAAATTCCTGAAGTGGATGGCTTGGCCATAACCAGGGGTGCTTTAGACCCTGCAGAATTTGTAAAAATTATAAAATTAGTAGCACAGGAAGCAGGGGAGCGTGCGGGTAGAAACAATCAGGGTTAAAAAAAGCAAGCCGGTAGATGGCCTGATCAGCAATCCCCTTAAATGCCGAAAAGGTGAGCTTAAGTTAGTTTTGCTGGGAACCGGGAATCCCTTTGGAGGATTTTACCGTACCCGTCCAGCCAGCATACTGGTAGCCGGAAGTCATTATTTTTTAATAGATTGTGGCAGCGGGGCCGTACAAAGACTTCTGCAGGCGGGGGTATTTCCTTCCCAGGTAAACCATTTATTTTTTACCCACCATCATGCGGACCATAATGCTGGTTTTATAGATTTTGTCTATACCAGCTGCTTCCCCCGGGAAGTGCCAAGAAGGGAACAAAAATTGATGGTACTAGGACCTACCAATACGGTTCAAGTATTAACCAAGATGCGGGATTCCCTTGATTATGATTTTAGCACCAGGCCTTCTTTTACCCCGGAGGTAACAGAGATAGAGTATAAGCAGTCTAATGGAGGGCTGGTCTACCAACAGGATGATGTTAAGGTGTTTGCCTTTGAGGTGGACCATGGCAATTACAGCCCTGCAGTAGGCTACCGGTTTGAATACTTGGGGAAAGTGGTGGTTTTCTCTGGCGATACCAGGCCCTGTGAGGGTATAAGGCGTTACTCGAAAGGTGCCCATATCTTGGTGCATGAATCCTATAACCCCCAATTCGTTAAACTTGCTGGAAGTATTTATGGCAATAGCGATACGGCTGTCATTATTAATAATGCCCAAAAAAAGCATACTTCGGTTCAAGAGGTGGCCCAGTTAGCTGCCCAATGCCAGGTAAACCACCTGGTGCTTACCCATCATATACCCTCCATTACCCCTGCCCGGGAAGTGGAAAGGGAATATATAAAGGGGATGAAAAAGATTTTCAAGGGGCCTATTACCGTAGGCAGGGATTTAACCTTAATATCTTGAATTAAGGTTAACAAAATATTTAAATAAAGTGAAAATATAGATAGTTTATGGAGGAATAGATGATTATAGGGATCAGCAGCATGATTTTGGGAGACCAGGAGAAAATACTGGACAGGGATGAGATAAGCTTTTTGGCAGGTTCAGGCTTAAAATATTTAGAACTATCCAACTATCATAAACTGGATGAGAGATCTATGGGATTTTTAAAGGATTCCGGGATAGCTTTATATTCCATACATGCTGATTATAATGATTGTGATATTTCAGAAACAAACTTAACAATCAGAACCAAAGGCATGGAGGATGCCTTGTCCAGGATAGATATAGCAGCCAGGTGGGGAGCAAAGATTTTGGTCGTACATCCTGGAGGATGGTTTGATGACCATTCCGAAGGTGAAAGAACCCTAAACTGCATGGAAAGCCTGGTCAGGATATGCAACTATGCAGAACCAAAGGGGATTAAAGTGGCAGTGGAAAATCTGCCCATGGGGTTTTTCGGAGAGGATTTAGAAACCTTAAGCTGCATACTTGCTGAGGTTAGAAAAAAGGTAAATAGGCCAGAAAATATAGGGATATGCCTGGATACCGGGCATGCTCATTTAACTGAAAATCTATATGATATATTGTCAGAGTTTAAGGATTCAATCTTTACCATGCACCTACAGGACAATAATGGGGACCAAAACCGCAGTAAAAAAGACGCTTTGGATGACCTGCACCTGCCTCCGGGGCAAGGTGGCATAGATTGGCGGCGTTTTTTTATTACTTTGGAGGATATAGGCTACAGGGGGGCTATTATCTTTGAGCTTAAAGGGGATTCCATAAAAGGCCAGGACAAAAATTTTATTATGGGTAAGCTTAGGGAATTCTTAAGCCGGGAACCCTATTTTAGAAATAAGATAAGGTAGGTTAAGGGTAGAATTCTAAGGAACAAGCTGGGAAATTACATTATTTTTACTTTTCGTGCTGATTGTTAAACGATTAAATCTTTGATACTATTTTAATTAAAGGTAAGTTAAAAATGGTTAAAAGAAGTACTTTTGTTTGCTGCAGAAGCATTTAAATAAGCTGTTTTTAACTAAAAATTAAGCATTTCCTTATCTGACAGCAGCAGGCATATTAATAAAATTTATAGGTCCTTTTTATCATTATTATCAATTAGATTTATCCCTAAACAAGGAGGAACAGTGAATAAAAAATTTACCAGGAAAGAAGTTATTGAAAGGTTAAAGCAATCCATAAAGAAGAAAAAAGCAATCCTATTGGCCAGTGCCGGGGACGGTTTTACTGCCAAATTGCTGGAAAAAGGCGGAATTGACTTAATAGGACTATATAATACCGGAGTATATCGGCATTACGGCATAGGTTCACTTTCCGGCCTTCTGCCCATAGGCAGGAACAATCAAATGGTTCTAGATTATGCCCCTTCGGTCATACAGAGACTTAACGGCACCCCTCTGGTGGCAGGATTTTGCGCCCAGGATCCAGCTACTTTATGGGAGCAGTTATTTCGGGAGATAAAGGATATGGGAATTATCGGGGTCCAAAATTTCCCTACAGTAGGATTAATTGATGCCGGCTCAGTATTCAGGATGAATTTGGAAGAATCAGGCCTGGGTTTTGATCAGGAAGTTGAAATGCTAAGACTGGCCCATAAGATGGACCTTTTTACAGTGGGCTATTGCTTTACCCCGGATGAAGCTAGAGCGGTTGCTGAAGCAGGAGTGGATATTGTTGCTGTTCACTGTGGATGCACAACGGGAGGTCTTACCGGGGTTAAATCAGTAATGACTATCCAGGATGCCATAGGTATCACTAATGAATTTATAGAAATTGCCAAGGAAGCCAGGCCTGAACATGATTTTATGGTTATTACCCATGGGGGCCCAATGGATAATGTGGAAAATTCCCAAAAAGTGCTGGCTGGTACTGAAGCTGTAGGTTATACCTGCGGTTCCAGCATAGAAAGAACCGCGGTAGAGCCTGTGCTGATAAAAGCTACCCAGGAATTTAAGAATATGGATATAAATGTACCGGACTGGTTTAAATTGTAGGCCGGCGGTTAAATTAAGATTAAGGTTAAGCATAAAAAAATTGCAAATGGAGGCTTAAATGTTAATAGATGCTCATACCCACCTGTGGCCTGGTGACGAGACCACGCCTTCAATGGTGGCTTATTTGAAGAAAAGAAATATCTGGGATCCTTCCAGCAGGGCCTTAACAGCAGAAGGTTTGCTGGAAGTAATGGATAAGGAAGAAATTGAAATCAGCCTGGTTGCCGGTATATCTTTAAAGACCGGGGCTGATAATGAGGTATACCGAAAAGTAAATAATTACCTGGCATCAGAGATAAATAAAGGCAACCAACGTCTTTTGGGATTAGCAGTAGCTGATCCTTTAGGGGGCCAGTCTTCCCTGGACCTTATTAAGGAATTTATTGAAGATTTTGGTTTTAAGGGATTAAAGCTGCACCCTTCATTTCAGGAATTCTACCCCCATGACCAAAAGCTATATCCCTTGTACGAATTAATGGAAAACTATAGGCTGCCAATTCTTTTCCACACCGGTTATATAGGTATTGCCCCCTTTAAAAATTATTATTCCATGCCGGAATATTTGGATCAGGTAGCCGGAGACTTCCCTAATCTTACCATATTGCTGTCCCATGCAGGTAAGCCCTGGTTTGACGATACTGCAGTCATGCTCAGGAAGCATGCTAATGTGTATGTGGATGTTAGCAGTAATATGGGGCGGCCACAGGATTTAGCCTATAAGCCTATGGAAGAATTCTTATATAAAGTAAAGATATGGGTAGGTAATTTTGACCGGTTACTGTTTGGTTCGGACTATCCGTTATATGACCAGAGGGACACCTTATCTGCTATATACAGAGCGGCTGATTCTCTAAACCAAACTTATAATAATTTTATTTCAGATGACGATATGGAAAAAATATTTTACAGAAACAGTCAAAAATTAATAGATTCGTGGGGGTAAAATGGCAAAGAGATATTCAAGAGAAGAAATACTGCAACAGCTTCGGGAGCAGGTTAGCAACAATAAAGCCGTATTTATGTTTGGAGCAGGCATAGGGCTTACTGCCAAATGTGCAGAATTAGGAGGGGCGGACCTAATTGGCCTTTATTCGACTGCCTTTTGGAGGATGATGGGTACTTCTTCCCTTATGGCCTGGTTGCCTTATTCCAATGCTAATGACGAACTGGTAAAATATTCAAAAGCCATTCTTCCCGTGGTCAAGCATACACCATGCATAGCGGGCATAGGTGCCCATGATCCTACCAGGGACATAAATTTATTTGTAGATGAGATTATGGATTTGGGTTTTTCAGGAGTCAGTAACGAACCTTTTGTTGGTATTTATGGAAAAGGTTTTGCCGATATGCTGGAAAATGCGGGGATTGGCTTCTCCCGGGAAGTAGAATTGATTAGGATAGCACACCGCAACAATATTTTTACCCTTGCCTGGACGTTCGATGCTGGCCAGGCAGAAAGAATGGCGGAAGCAGGAGCAGATGTAATTGGGGCTATGATTGGTTTGACTGCTGGTGGTTTAAGCGGAGCCAAGGATACCATAACACTGGAAAGTGCGGTCCGGGATACCCAAGAGATTTGCAAGGCTGCTCAAAAAATAAACCCTGATGCCATTATTATTACCCACGGGGGACCATTTGAAGACGTAAAAACGGCTCAATATTCTATTTTGCATACAGATGCGGTGGGTTATGCCTCTGGTTCCAGCGGAGAAAGAATTCCTACCGAAAAGGCAATTATCGATATTACTAAAGAGTATAAGGCAATGAGCACTGGTTAATTTTTGCCAGGTATGTTTTAAGGCTAAATTTTAGTAAACTGGCTCTGTAGCCTGGGATGGAATGGCTAATAAAAGGTATGTCTGGAATAGGGAAGGTTAGCCTTATTTATATATACCTGTTTATTTTGTAGAATAAAAATGTTTATTAATATTAAAGCTGCCCATATCAAGATATGAATGATGCAGAGTTTCTAAAGGAATTAATACGACGTAAGAATAGTATTGACCGCAAAGAAAAATTTGAACAGTTCTTTAAATTTATATTTAACAATATCCGCGATGGCATCAGTATCCTGGATGTAAATTTGAATATAATCGGGGTTAATTCCCTACTGGAGAACTGGTTTTCGCATAAAATACCTTTTATCGGGGAAAAATGCTATAAAATATATCATAACCGGCAGGAACCATGCGTGGGATGCCCTACCTTAAAAGCAGTACAGCAAAAACGTACCATAAGGGGGATAATGCCTTACGATGAGCCAGAGAAAGAAAAAAACTGGCATGAGATTTATTCCTTTCCCCTATACAATGAAAATAATGAAGTGGAAGCTATTATCGAATATATTAAGGACCCTACTGAAACTTCCAGCTATAAAAAAGCAGTGAATGATTTAAAGCAGAAACTGAATTTTCAAAAACAAACTATTTCTGATCAGGAAACAGCCTTAAGAGTCCTGATTAATCAATCTAAAAAAACCGGGGACGATGTTTCCAAGAACATGATTTACAATATAAATATTTCTTTAAAACCAATAATCCATAGTCTAAAAATAAGGTTAAAGGATAAGGAAGAACTAAAATATTTAGAAATCCTGGAGCAGAGGCTGGATAAGATTGCCTCTCCTTTTTTAAAAAGGATAAGTTCCCAGGAATATAATTTAACTCCCACTGAGATACAGGTAGCAAAACTTATAAGGGAAGGTAATAAAATAAAGGATATTGCCAGCATGCTGCAGGTTTCGGTAAAAACGGTATGCTTCCATAGGATGAATATCAGAAAGAAACTCAAGCTGGTAAACAGTAATGCTAATCTCCAGACCTACCTTAGTAAATTAAATTAGTGCTAGTTTATTACTAGTAATTTCACTTAAATAGACCAGTATTTACTATACAGGCTATTATGTTAGAATTTTTATTAGTAAAAAAAGCTTAAATTATCCAGGCATAAAATTAATAAAATCAAATCTAGGGGGGACATATGAGCAACAAAGATACCGCTCTGGCGCAACCAATCAAGATAGGTAAAAGGACGGCTAAAAACCGGTTTGTCATCCAGCCTATGGAATGCGCAGATTCTAGTGATACCGGTGGGTTTTCTGAAAGGTCACTAAGGCGTTACCGAAACTTGTTTGAAGGTGATGCAGGGGTAATAGTTTTTGAATCTATTACCATGCAGTATGATAGCAGGGCACGAAATGCCCAAATAAGCCTACAGCCGGGAAACAAGGACAACATCAAGGAATGGGAAAATTTCATTAAGGAAATGAAGAAAATTAACCCTGACCCATTACTGATAGTCCAGCTTAACCACTCTGGTGAAGTATCTGGCAGCTCCTTTTCTAAAAGAGTATGTGTTAAGCCCCTCCATGGCTTTGGGGGAGAAGTTATTGGTGAGGATTACGTAGAAGACACTATTGATTTGTTTGTAGAAGCATCCAGGATTTTATATGAACTGGGGGCTGACGGGGTAGATTTGAAGTTCTGCCATGGTTATTTTGGTTCTCAGGTATTGAGACCATATAATGACCGAAAATGGAAATACGGCGGACCCTGGGAAAACAGGAGAAGATTTGCTTTTGATATGGTAGAAAAAGTTAGAGACTTGGTGGACGATAAGTTTATAGTAGGCTCCAAGGTATCCATGTGGGAAGGATTTCCTGGAGGACAGGGTACCGCAGGTCCAGATACCGGAATTATCGATTTAACTGAATCCATTGACCTTTGTAAAGGCCTGGAGGAAAGGGGAGCAAACTTTATACTTGAATCTACCGGCAACCCTTCAGTAACCATGGAGCTACACATGCCCTACAGGAAAAAACCGGATGACGTATACCTGCACTTTACCATGGCCAAAACTATTAAGGAAAATGTGGGCAAAGACATGGTAGTTATGGGCGGTGCATATTCTGTTCTCAACGACGGGCATAATTTCTTGCGTGCAGTACAGCCTGAATGGAATTCACTCTTCCACTGGGGTAACTACAATATAGAGCACGGATATGCCGATATGGTTGCTTTGGGAAGGCAGTCCTTAGCCGATCCCAAACTTCCAGCTAAATATCTGGAAGACAGGGAAGATGAGATTAAATGGTGTGTTGCCTGTGACAAATGTGTTGAACTGTTAATTAGGCAGGAAAATGTTGGCTGTGCAGCACATTACAGGGAATATACTGATATTCTACGAAAAGCCAGGAAAGAACAAGGCACATTGAGGGCTAAGGTAACTGCTGAAGACTAAACAGCAGTAATTTATATCTAAAACTGATAGACCCCTAGCTCCCCTTAAGACCTAATATGGTTTTAGGGGGAGCTTTTATTTGGTGGTCCCTGATGGACCATCTTGATATTATTGTCTATTATCATTATTCTAGCTTTGATGTTAAAAATAATATTAGGGGAGACGTTAAATTATGGCCGGAACCTGTAAAATATGCGGCAGCAGAACAACTGAGTTAAGGTGCCAACCCTCCAAAATAATTTACCATGTATGCAGCAATTGCCAGTATATCTGCAAAGATGATGCTTTTTTAGTATCTGATATCGAACAGAGACAAAGATATCAACAGCATAATAATTCATTAGGTAACCCTGGATACAGGGCTTATTTTAATGATTTTATCCAAGCGGCGGTAATTCCTTTCTGCAATGGAAAGAATGGGCTTGACTTTGGCAGCGGCCCTTCTCCGGTTTTGGCATTAATACTGGAGGAAAAATATGGTTTTATGATGGATACCTATGACCTTTTTTTTGCCCCGTTTAAAATTTATGAGGATAAAAAATATGATTTGGTTACTGCTACTGAAGTGGTAGAGCATCTGGCCAACCCCTTAAAATATTTCAGATTATTTAAAACCTTATTAAAGCAGGACGGCCTTCTTTCGGTAATGACGCAATTCCATCCTTCAGCCAGCAGTAAATTTTTGAAGTGGTATTATATCAGGGATATTACCCACATATCTTTCTATACTTTGGATACCATGAAACATATCGCGGAAATATTGGGTTTAATTATATTGTACACTGATAACCAAAAATATATTTCTTTTAAAACATCCTGACCTTAAAACCGGCTTAAAGCAGTAGCAAGGCCGCCCTGGCAAAAAGCTTGTCTACCGTATCCTGGTCTGTAGATAATATTTCAGCTATAATTGAAGGCGGAGTTTTTAAAAAGTCCTGTATGGTATATATGTTACTTTCAAACAGCTTTTGTTTCTCTTTCTTTTTTAATTCCGGCAGTATGGAAATAGGGTAAAGTTTCTTGTATTCAATATAATATTCAAGGTTTTTCTCTTCAGGGTAATGCCAAGCAATAAGGTTCAAATTTACACATTGTGCATATTTAATAGCTTCAGTAGTACATTTGGTATTAGTAGCCAGCCAGGCTTGTGAAAATTGATAGGGATGGGAGTTATGGCGGTTTCCCTTCTTAAGGTCCAGAAACCTGGCATAGATATAAAGTACGGTTTTCAAGTCACTTTTGCTGCCAGGGTGGTTATGGTATTTACACTCCACCATGAAATGCCCTTGGTCTTTATGGGCTATCACATCAATTTCATGTTCAACACAGAATCCTTTGACTATGGTGCCCACCTGGGTTTGGTAACCATAATGCTCCATCAGTTTTGCAAAGTACCTTTCAAAGGTAAAACCGGTAGGACCTATATCCATAATGGCTTCCTTTAAGGTATATTTTATAGCGGCTACCGGTTGCTTTTTTTTCAATTGGTGTAAGACCAGGCGGTAGATATCTTTAGATTTTGATACCTTTTGCAAATTTTTCTCAATATAAGCTATTATATATTCGACAATTTCAGGCTCTGTGCCTGCTTTCAGAAGGGATCTCCTTATTTTTCCCTTACTGTATAATTCCTTTTCTCCATCTTTTTTGATTATGTATCTGTGTTCTGTCATATCCCGGCTTCCATAAGCTTGATTTTTCGGATTTTCTCCATTTTACAGGTGGCGAACAATATATTCAACTTAAATTATTTACAGACAGCCTGGTTCAAGGTTGTTTTAGAAAATAACCATGGTTTTTATAGGGCAAATGTGCTTTAGGTTAATTAGCCTGTTGATAATATCCTGAAAATATTTATAATTTTTTTAGCAATACTTAATATCCTTTTACCAAAGGGGTGCTTTATGCTTAAACCTGAAGATTTCTTTGATCTGGAACAAAATTACCTCAAGGCACTGTTTGATGGGTGCCAGTATGTATGGGAAGGCCTAAAAAATATAAGGAGTTTTATTAAAGCAAACCTAAATCCCAATGTAGCCGGAATTAGAAAAGGGTCATCTTTTGTAAGCAGTGACCGGGTGCTTTATAAGGGCAGGGTAATAGAGGAAGGCTTGGAGATTGACAGCAGCCGGAACCAGGTTATAGAAAAGGGCCAAATTCTAGAGGGCGCTACCATTATTTATGCCGGTGCCTGTCTTATGGATGATAATATTTGTATAGGCCAGGGCACAGTAATAGAGCCTGGAGCCTTAATAAAAGGCCCTGCCATTATTGGTGACTATAATGAGGTCAGGCAGGGTGCTTATTTGAGGGGAAATGTAATAGTAGGCAATCACTGTGTAATAGGGCATACCACTGAAATGAAAACTGCAGTTATGCTGGGAGAAAGCAAAGCGGGGCACTTTGCCTATATCGGGGACAGCATATTGGGTAGAGTAAACCTGGGGGCAGGTACCAAACTGGCTAATTTAAAAATAATTGATTCTAATGTAGTCCTAAAAATCAACGAGAAAAATTATGATACGGAGCTGCGGAAATTCGGGGCTATCCTGGGAGATGGGGTAGAGACAGGCTGCAACAGTGTAACTTCCCCGGGAAGTTTGCTTTCAAAAGATGTCCTGCTTTATCCCAATACGACAGCCAGGGGATACTATGCACCCCTTAGCATTGTCAAGAATAAGCAAGTTCACCACATACAAGAGAGGAAGTAGGTTATGGGAAAATTATTTGGGACAGACGGCATAAGAGGGGTGTCTAACCGGTACCCCATGACTCCGGGTATGGCTATGAAAATAGGGCAGGCAGTAGCCCATATTTTAAGAAGAGACACAAAAGAGCATAAAGCCAGAATAATAATTGGCAAAGATACCAGGCTTTCAGGCTATATGTTTGAGAATGCACTGGCTGCGGGCATTACCTCCATGGGGGCCGACGCTATTTTGGTGGGCCCCATGCCTACCCCGGGCATAGCCTTTTTAACTACCAATATGGATGCAGATGCAGGGATAGTGATATCAGCTTCCCATAATCCTTTTGAAGATAATGGAATAAAAGTCTTTTCTAAAACCGGTTTTAAACTTAATGACCGGCAGGAAGACCAGATCGAGCAGCTGGTGTTGGCGGACCAGCTGGATAATTATCTGGCTCTGCCGGAAAACATTGGCAAAGCCTACCGGGAAAAAGATGCCCTGGGAAGATATATAGTTTTTCTTAAACATACCTTTCCCCGGGGCCTGAATTTAGAAGGGATGAAGATAGTTACCGATTGTGCCCATGGCGCTACCTACAAGGTTGCCCCATTGTTGTTTAGTGAGATGAGAGCGGATATAACTGCCATAAATGTAGAACCTGACGGTACTAATATAAACCGTGGATGCGGAGCATTGTATCCACAATCACTAGCCCAAGAAGTATTAAGGAAAAAAGCAGATATAGGGCTTGCCTTCGATGGAGACGGGGACAGGCTAATTGTAGTGGATGAGCAGGGAAGCATTGTAACCGGAGACCAGCTCCTGGCCATATTTGCCCGCTGGTTAAAAGAAGAAGGTCACCTATCCCGCGATACCTTGGTTACCACGGTTATGAGCAATATGGGACTAACCCTGGCTATGGAAAAACTGGGAATAAAACAGATACAGGCAAAGGTAGGGGACAGGTTTGTATTGGAAGAGATGGTAAAAGCCCAGGCAATTATTGGGGGAGAAGACTCGGGGCATATTATTTTCCTGGAGCACCACACTACTGGAGACGGCATGCTCTCAGCCCTGCAGCTCTTAGCGGTTATTAAAAAAGCAAAAAAACCACTGTCCCAATTAAAAACAATTATGGAAGTGCTGCCCCAGGTTACCATAAACATAGAATTGGATAGCAAACCGCCATTAGAACAGCAGCCTGAAATAATGAGCTGTATAAAACAGGTGGAAAAAAATCTAAAGGGGCAGGGAAGGGTGCTGGTAAGGTATTCAGGGACCCAGTCTTTATGCCGGGTGATGGTAGAAGGACCCACCAAGGAGGCAACCCAGGGATATGCCCAGGAAATTGCAGCAAAAATAAAGAGTATATTGGGTTAGGCTTTTAGGTACAAACCCCGGTGAAAGCATGAAGGATTTAACTGGTATTTTAAGTGGCGGCCCTTTAACCGGAAAGGAGCTGCTGCAAAAAAGCGGCTGCCGGCCTCTTGAAATTTGGAGGCAATGCAACCGCAGTCCTGGTATAATAATGAATATTACCGGTAACCGGTATCTGCGCTTGGATAAGAAAATCACAGGTTACGGCCGGCTTTCCCCCTCAATTTTAAGGGAATTCCTCACCTACACTATAGTGGGCTTAAGCCAGGATAAGGCTTTAATAGAAAAAAAAGCGGCAGCTTTGAGCCAAGAAATAGAAGACATAAGCACCAGCAAGATGGAATTAGCCCAATCTATCATAGACCATATTATAAGCGGCCACCATCACCCTGAAAAATTAAGGCAAAAAATTTCCTGTATCATTGCTGGAGATGTGGTGTATAACATGGCCCATGCAGAAAATAGGCCTGAATCTTCTACCGGTGAAGTTATAAGGGGTTCTGATTTGGATATAATAATTGTAACTGAAAATGCAGGTACAAGCTTAGCAGAGGAACTGGACCAAAAAATATGGGAGCAGAAATACTATTACATGAAAAACCCTGCCTACAGGGAAGAATTGGACTATATCATAAAAGATATGGAAAAGGTTAAGCAGCAATTAAGTTTTGATAGTTTTAAGCATATGGTAGCTTCTAAAATCCTGGATGAGGGTAAGTTTTTAGCAGGAAGTTATAGCATGTTTGAAAGAATAAAGAGCTTGATAATTCAATTTGAAATCCCCAGGAAACTAAAAATAATGGAGCAAAGGGCGGCCAGGGACCGGCAGATGGCCATACGGTTATTGCTGGATGAAAATAGTAATATGTCTGACCAAAAATATAGCAGATTGTTTTTTACCACTGAAGAAGCCGATGAAATATACTGATCCTTATCCTTTTTTAGCCAGGCTTAAAGACCAGGTTAGCCCTGATGCTGCGGATTCATCTAAAATAATGGTAACTTTTCCCGGATGAAGCTGCAAGGCAGAGGCAGTAACCTTGGAGGTGATTGGACCTTCAATGGCCTCAGCGCAAGCCTTGGCTTTGTTTTGGCCGCATACAATCATTACCGCATGCCTGCTTTCCAATATGGTTCCCACTCCCATGGTTAGGGCAAAACTAGGCATGTTTTGTTTGGCCACCTTAGCCTTTTTATAAAACATCTCATAATTATCCTCCAGGGTTTTGGCATGCAGGGGGTGTACCCTGGTCCTGGAAGCTAAGGATGAACCGGGCTCATTAAATGCAATATGCCCGTTCCCGCCAATACCCAGCAGCTGAAGGTCTATCCCTCCTGCTTCTATTATCATCTTTTCATAGTCTTGGCAATGTTTGTCCGGGTCTGGGGCCAGTCCGTTAGGTATATGAATATTTTCCGGTTTTAGGTTTATATTTGAAAATAATTGCTCATGCATAAAACGGGCATAACTTTGATCCTGGCTATAGGGCAGACTAAGATCCATGCCTATGCCCAGGTACTCGTCCAGGTTAAAAGTTTTTACCTGGGAGAAATCCAGTTGCTGCTGCTGGTATTTTCTAATTAATTCTTGGTAAGTACCCATGGGGGTGCTGCCGGTAGCCAAACCCAGTACGCAGTCTGGCTTAGATTTAATAGCCTCTGCAATCATATCTGCTGCTGTTTGGCTCAAATGATTGTAATCCGGGGTAATTATAAGCTCCATTGCTCTCCTTTGTTTTGCGTCTTTGCATTATCATCTAAGATAATAAATAGATGTGTTTAATTTTTTTATTTTTATATAATAAAATGAAAATATCAAGACGTAAGTTTTATAAAAAGGACAAACAGGGTTTAATTATATGAAACAAGATGCCAATATAGTGGGCATAGGGGGAGGTACCGGGCTTTCCACTTTGCTAAGGGGACTAAAGCTGTGGACTAAAAATGTAGCAGCCATTGTTACTGTTACTGATGATGGAGGGAGCTCAGGTAGGCTAAGGAAAGATTTTAATATGCTGCCCCCGGGAGATATAAGGAATTGCCTGGCATCATTGGCTGATTCCAGGTCCTTTCTGCCCGAACTGTTCCAATACCGTTTTAAGGGAAGCTCTAATCTTTCCGGCCATTCTTTTGGCAACCTCATGATAGCGGCGTTAAGCGAGGTAACCGGCAGTTTTTCCAAGGCTGTTTTGGAAGCCAGCCGTATCTTAAATATACAGGGTAAAGTCCTGCCCTCCACTTTAGAAAATGTAGTGCTGGGAGCCAGGTTCAGTGATGGCAGCACCAAGTGGGGGCAAACCAGGATCGTCAGTTACCGCCAACCTATAAAAGAGGTCTTTTTAAAACCCTCTTTCCCCCAGGCCTATAAAGGGGTTATTGAGGCCTGCAGCCAGGCAGAAGTTATTATACTGGGCCCGGGAAGCCTTTTTTCCAGTATAATACCAAATTTACTGGTACAGGGAGTGGCGGAAGCTATTAAGAATTCTTCAGCAAAAAAGCTATATATATGCAATATAATGACTCAACCGGGAGAAACGGATGATTTTAGTGCTTTGGACCATGTAAGAGAAGTGGAAAAATATTTAGGTGGTTATTTGGACTATATCCTTTTTAACTCTGCCCCTATACCGGAAAATCTTTTAAGCAGGCATGCCAAGCACTGGTCCTATATGGTAAAAGATGACTTGGCAGGCAGCCAAGTTAAGGCTGAAGTAATCAGGGAAGGGCTTTTTGGCGGAAATGAATATATTAGGCATGACCCGGCAAAAACTGCCCAGACCATATTTGAAAGAATATAGGATAATATTCTGCTTAAGTATTGAGTTACCTCAGCAATCCTACTGGGGCTAAGTAAATAACGAATTCTTCCTGTCCGTCTACCCCTATAAGCTTATCCATAAGTTCCTGATGATATGCTGCCACTGCACAGGTCCCGGCGTGAATGCATTCACAGGCTAAATAAAGATTTTGGCATACATGGCCCGCATCTAAGGCAATAACTTTATGGGAAGCCTTGCCATACCTCCATTCAGTCCGGTAGGGAATAGCAGTCCATACTATTACTGCAGCGGCAGTTGTAATAAAATGCTGCCCCAAAGTAGCAGGTACCAATTGATGGGCCAACTGCTGTGAACTGTACCGGCCAGTATTTATCAAACCATGCTCCAGGGGCCGGTACAAATATATTCCTGTTTTTAGGCCCTTAATATTAAGGGCACATATATAGGTCTCGAAAGGATGGCGGTTGCCGGCAGAAGGAGTGGTCCTTAGCACTACCTTGCCTCTAGCTGCCCTTACTCCCTGGGTGGCCCAAAGCAGAAAAGACAATTGATCTATGCTAATACTTCTATCTGCGTAGCGCCTTCGACTTTTTCTATGGCTTATGGCTTCAATTACTGTCATGTCTTCTATTTCCGCCCATTTTTTAGGAGGGGGAAGGGGTATTAATGTACTATTTTTGTCAATTTCCTTTTGCAGGGCGGGAGCCTTTATTCCCAAATTTTGGTCAGTTTTAGAGAAATCGGTATTGAGCCTTAAACTGTCTTTTAAAAAATAACGGTATTTTTGCATAGATTTACTATTTTCCATAGTTATACCTTTTTAATTATGGCATAAAAGAAAGGTTAAATAAATGAATTGTAGTTATGGAATACATTTTTAAAAATTAGTTGAATTATTTTATACCATTAATATGATATAATTTTTAATAATAATAATAATTATTAACCCAGAGGGAGGTAAAATGGCCAGTATTATTACTATAGAAGGTATCGGCCCCAAATATGCCCAGAAACTAGCAGCCATTAATATCAAGACTACAGAAGCTCTGCTAAAAAGAGGGGCTACCGCCAAAGGCAGAAAAGAAATAGAGGAATCTGCCAAGATAGACCATAAATTGGTTTTGGAATGGGTTAACCTAGCAGACTTGTTCAGGATTAAGGGCGTAGGGGAAGAATACTCAGACTTGTTGGAAGAGGCTGGGGTAGACACAGTAGTAGAGTTATCCAAAAGAAAAGCAGAGAATTTATATGAGAAAATAATAGAAACTAACCAGCAAAAGAAACTGGTTAGGAGGCCTCCTTCGCTGTCAATGGTGCAGGATTGGGTTAATCAGGCTAAAAAATTAGATAGGGTTGTACAATACTAGTGTATGGCCTGGGTTCATTTTAAGGTTAATTAAATGAGTTAGTGTAAGTAGGGTGGCTATAACCTGGCAAGGTTTAAAAAAGGTTTGAACAAAGCCAAATTAGCGCAGGCAGCTGTTTGTAATGGTTGGCTGCGCTAACTATTTTAAGCTTTGTCTGGCATGTTATTTATAAATCTGGTAGAAAGTTAAACATCAAGCCTAGGATTCAAATATGTGCCTTAAGGCCTGTTCATTTTTGATATGAAACCGGTTTAGGTGAAAGTCAATAATACCTTCTTCTCTCATTTTACCCAATTCCCTGGACATGGAAGGCCTGGAGACATTAAGAAAATCTGCTAATTCTGTCCGGTTTAAACTAAGCTGGATGTCCCGGGAACCCTGGAGTAGATATTGGTCATACAGATAAGTGCTTACCTTGGCCCTTATGCCTTTTATGGACAAATATTCCACTTTCCGGTTAAGCATCAAGGCCTTTTGGCTCAGCAGTTTTAAAAAATTTTCTACCAAAGACCGGTGCCAGGGACACATTTTAGGGCATTCTCCTATTATCCTTGCTTTAGGCAAAATCAGAATTTTACAGGGTTCAAAAGCCTTAATAGCATAAGGCCAGTGAGTTAGCTGGGAAAAAGCTAGCATTTCTCCGAATACTTCGCCTGCTTTTAAAGTATGTATGACTACCCTATCCCCATTGGGCTTCTCGCTTAACACCCCTGCCATGCCTTCCAGCACTACGCCTACACCGGTAAAGGTGTCTCCCGAAATAAACAGGTAATCATTTCTTTTTCCGCTTACCAGTTTAGGGTTTAGGCATTTAAGCATGGTAGGTATGTTTTCCCAGCCAAGATTTGAAAACAAGGCAGACTCTGCAATTGTTTTATAATATTTTTTCAAAGCAATAATTATTAGTTTAACAATTTGTATCCATAGATACGGATACAGGGTTGAAATTATATTATAATTAGCTCCTTATTTAAAGTAAAACCATTAGAAATGGAGGAATTGATGGGTGATATGTTTTGTTTTCAATGTGAACAGGCGGCCGGGGGAAAAGGTTGTGTTAAAACCGGGGTATGCGGAAAAAAACCTGAGGTATCCAATGACCAGGACAAACTTACCTGTGCCCTTATAGGTATGGCCAGGGCTGCTGAAGGCAAAGAGGTTCCCCGGTTAGCTAATGAACTAATGTTCCAAGGATTATTTGCCACCATAACTAATGTAAATTTTGATCCGGACAGGATTGAAGGTCTGGCTGAAGAGGTACATGAGCAAACCAGGCTTATGGGAGGAGCTGAAGATTTTCCAGTGCACCAATTATGGTCAGGGGATCCGGATATAGTGTCTCTTAGATCCACACTACTGTTAGGAATGAGGGGTATGGCTGCTTATGCCTGGCATGCCTATGTATTAGGAAAATATGACCAGGAAGTCACTCAATGGTTTTATAAGGGAATGCGCGCTCTGGGCCAGGATTACTCCGTGGATGAGTGGCTAAAACTCCTAATGGAGTTTGGACATATAAACCTTAGATGTATGGAGCTGCTAGATGATGCTAATACTTCTGCCTATGGGCATCCGGTTCCTACTGAAGTGACCACCCATATTGAAAAAGGCCCTTTTATAGTGATAACCGGCCATGACCTGCTGGACTTAAAACAGCTGCTGGAGCAAACCGAAGGTAAGGGCATTAATATTTATACCCATGGAGAGATGCTGCCGGCGCACGGTTATCCGGAATTAAAAAAATACAGTCATCTTAAAGGGAACTTTGGTACAGCCTGGCAAAACCAGCAAAAGGAGTTTGCTGATATTCCGGCTCCTATATTATTCACCACTAACTGCCTTATGCCTCCCAAAAAGAGCTATGAGGACAGGGTATTTACTACTTGCGTGGTAGGCTATCCCCAGATAAAACACATACCTGACTCGGCTGAGGGTCAAAAAGACTTTTCCCCAGTCATTAATAAAGCAATCCAGTTAGGTGGTTACAAAGAGGATCAAGCATTCACAGGCATAAACGGGGGCTCTGCACTTATGACAGGGTTTGCCCGAAACGCAGTCCTTGGTTCAGCACAACAGGTTATTGATGCAGTTAAATCCAAGGCCATTAGCCATTTCTTTTTAGTAGGCGGATGCGACGGGGCCAAGCCGGGTAGAAATTATTATACGGAATTTGTAAAGCAAACTCCCCCGGATTCCCTTATACTTACCCTTGCCTGTGGTAAATACAGGTTCAATGATCTGGATTTGGGTAAAATTGGAGATTTCCCCCGGATAATGGATATGGGTCAATGCAATGATGCTTATTCTGCTATTAAAGTAGCGGTAGCTTTGGCAGAGGCTTTCCATTGTGATGTCAACCAGCTGCCCCTGACTTTGGTGCTTTCCTGGTACGAACAAAAAGCAGTTTGTATTCTGCTTACCCTTCTGGCCCTGGGAATCAAGGATATCTACCTGGGACCCACTCTGCCTGCTTTTATTTCAGATAATGTGCTGGCAGTCCTGGTAGATAAATTTGGATTAAAACCTATAAGTACTCCCCCTGAAGACCTGAAAGCTATATTAGGCTAATCATAATGCCAGGCAGGATACAGTTAACCCTGCCTGGCAGATGAAATATAAAAATTGAGGTATACGCCCTGTTTAAGTTTTGGTAATATCAAAGAAGCAGTAAAACTACATCCTAAACCTATGTAAAGCCATGGAAATTGTTTTTAGTGTCTTGGTATGCCTGGAAATCATTATGCTGGCAGCAGCATTTGCCCTGTTAGCTTATAGCCGTAAGGTCAAAAAAGAAATAAAGATAATAGTGGATGAAGCCTTGACCGGTAGGGCACCCATGACCCCAGACCATATTTTAGGCAATCTGCCCCCACCTGCTCTAAGATACGCTAAATACGCCATAAAAGATAAAAAACAAATGCTGGCTGGGGCAGTAGTGAAGCAATCAGGTTATATCAGGACCAGTAAAGAATCCCCATGGCTGCCGCTGACAGCTGTCCAATATTTAAATGGCACCAGGCCTGGCTTCATATGGGTGGCCAGGGCGGGCAGGGGCCCTAAGGGATGGCTAAGTGTCCGTGACATGTATCATAAAGGTAAGGGGAGCATGATAATTAAGCTATTTTCCCTGTTGAAAATAATGGAGGCAACGGGTCCGGAGATGGATGTGTCTTCTTTTATCAGGTTTGTTTCCGAGGCAGTTTTTATACCTCATTTTTTAGTGTTTTCAAATTTAGTTACTTGGCAGAAATTGGATAATTCAAGTGCTTTAGTAGTGGTTAAGGATGGGGCCAGTGAGGCTAAAATAAAGTTTATAATAAACCGGGAAGGGCAAATAACCCGGGCCGAAACCAAAGACAGGTTTAGAAAACTAAAAAATAAATATATCAAACAAAAATGGGTGGGCAACTATTCCGATTACAAACAGTTTGGTCACCTGGTTATTCCTACCAATATTTCTGCCGAGTGGCAAAATGCCCAGAGTTTCTGCTACGTAAGGTTACATATAGAAGATATAAAGTATTTAAACAAAGAATAACATCACCCTAGTTAAATGGCTGTATTCTTATAATATCTTCCCATGCACCAGGTCAAAGTAGAAAGTTTATCATAATCCAGGTCACCGTCAGAGTATACCCATTCATGGTCAACCATTACCTGAATCACTTCTCCTATAAACAGGTCATGGGTACCCAAAGATATTATATCTTTTACCCTGCACCCGATGTTAATAGGGCATTCCTTTATCATTTTGGCCTCTACTTTATTCATTTCTGCTGCGGTTAATTGCAGCTGGCTGAATTTATCAATGTCCCTGCCGGAAACTGTTCCGCAATAGTTACATATGCCTACCTGTCCCTGATGTGGTATATTAATAACAAATTGGCCTGATTCCTTAATTAAGCGGTGAGAATACCTGGAAGGCCTGATGGAAACAGATATTAATGGCGGGCTGCTGCATATGGTTCCAGTCCAGGCCAAGGTTATGATATTATGCTGATCATGGTATGAGCAAGATACTAATATTACAGGGTTGGGATATAATCTTTCATGTATGCCGATATCTTTTTTCATTGACACCTCCCGGTATTACTGTTTAAATTATTTTAGCTTTTTTGGGAACAAATGCAAAATATGTTAGATTTGCAAATAAGACTTATTATTATATAATAACTGCTATGAAAAAAAATAAAGAAAAATTGTTAGAAAATTTTAAGAATAAGTGTAAGGAAAAAAATTTTAAGATTACCCCTCAAAGAACGGTAATATATGAGGAGCTTATTAGTTCCACCGACCATCCCAATGTAGAAACACTATACAAAAGGGTGAAAAAAATTTTCCCCCATATATCTTTTGATACCGTGTATAGGACCCTGTCCTTTTTTTATGATATAGGTGTAGCTGAGATAATAGACGGGGTATGTGCTACTAGAAGGTATGAAGGCAATACTGATAAGCACTATCACTTTCTATGCACTCAATGTAATAATATCATAGATGTTTGTGATTGCCCCTTTGAATACGAAGTTCCCCAGCAGGCAAAAGACCATTTTGATATAAAAAATATAAGAGTAGTATTTGAAGGTATCTGCAGGGACTGCCAACAAAAAAATTAATTTATTAAAAGTTACTGGTCTATTTTAACTAAGAAGTAACTGTTTGGGATCCATATTTAGATGTTCTGCTATTTTGCTTAGTTTTAAATTCAAGAAATATTTATCTTTTCCATGCAGTATTTCCAGATTAAACCCCCCAATTACATAGTGGCTAAATTCAATTAGGATATTTTTAGATTTCCTGTCCCGCTTTTCAGTCATTATGACTATGGCTTCCAGGATGGCGGAAAATACTGAAATCTGATTTCTTGAAAAATTAAGTATCTTGTAGAAACTGGAATAAAGTATATCTTCGTAATTCCTTTCATCTAAAATAAGCCTTAAGTTTTGCTGTTGATCATAAAAATATTTGGTACCGGTACAATAATCATTTATTTCAGACATTATCACTGCCATATTCCTTACTCCCAGCATAGCGGTGTTAGGATCATTTATACTGGGTGATATAGCTCTTAAGGCCACCTCTTCAATTTTCTGGATGCCAAAATCTATATCTTGATTGGTGCTTTTATAGTTGCCCAGGGTTATGTATTTATCAACATTGCATTTTATTTCTTCTTCCTTATCATGGTTCCAAATCAATAGTACTGTAGTATATTTACCCACAAAATCGCCAACCCTAACCGTGGTTTCTACCAGAATATCATTATCTTTGGCAAATTTAATTAATCCTTCCGCGTCAATATACTGGATGTGCCCAAATTTGGTTGCTTTTACTTCCATACGGCTTATCTTATAAAGGTTAATAAGGCCTGGGTTTACTCCGGATAGAACCCTGCCTCTTTTTTTGAGATCAGCTAAAGCCCTCTTTTTCCTTTTAAGCACCAGCATTACTTCGCTACTTAGGTCCACCATTAAATTATTTACCTGTATGGAAGTGGTAATATATTGGATAAACCTGATAAAATAGCCAATACTTATAATAGCCAGTATAATGGCAAAAAAAGCAGAGAATACCAAAGTTTCAGGCTCCCTTTCATGCAGAAAAAGCAGGGAAACGATGGCATAGGTAAAGCCGGCAATAAACACTCCTAAAACGATTTGGGTCAGCCGGTCTGATATAAAGTTCTGCAGGGTGCGGGGGGAAAACTGGGAAGAGTAAATGGATAATACCACCATAATAGTAGAAAAGGTAATGGTGGTCATGGTCAAAAGGGAAGTAGCAATTACCGTTAAAATATCTCTACCCAGATTAACGCTGGTGAAGGCAAAAACTGGTAAAACTTGCTTTAGATGTGCCTGGAATGTATTGTCTACTGCGGTAGTTATGAAAGCTAATATTATAGCTCCCAAAATAAAAAGGCTGGGTATAAACCATATGCTTTCTTTATATTTTAATAAAATTTTTCTAAACAATTGTTCTCCAGGGTTTGTTTCCTATCTTTGGTAACTTCCAAGCATAGCTCTATAAAATTTAAAAAATGATATTTTTTTTATATATGTAATTCTTATTAATATAAGATAAAATCAATATAATTACTATATTATTAATTTTTGAGGAGAAGGGGATATGAATATATTTAATAAAGTAATAATGGTCATATTATTGCTGTTAGTAGCAGTGGTATGCATAGTATCCATAGTAAATGTATTTGTTAATCTGTATGATATTGGTGAAGTGGCCAACAGGATGGTCAATTATTTTACCAATGTGAATCAATTTTTACTGGCTTTGGTGTTGTTTATTATTTTATTGGTCAGCTTGGCTTTATTGGTTTTTGAATTTTATCGGAGGAAAGTTAAAACAGCCAGTGTTACCAGTGACCAGTCGGGAAAAATTATGATCACAGTAAACAGCGTATCCAATCAGATTAGAGAAAAACTGGTACCCCTGGATGGCGTACTGGATCCTAAGGTAAATATAGTACCCAAGAATGACGGTATTATCATTAATATATTTTCGGCATTGGTTAAAGGGGTAAACGTAACTGAAAAAACTCAGGAAATAAGAACTGTAGCCAGCAATTTTGCTTCAGAACAATTAGGGTTTAAAATAATACAGACTAATTATACTGCTACCAGCTTTAGAGGCAGGAAACCTGTAGCTCCTAAAGTAAGAGAATCAGAGCCAGTTGCTGAAGAAATTAATGTATCCCCGCAAGAGCCTGAAGAGATCCAAAATAAGGATGAGGCAGGTCCGGATTCGGTTTAATTAACAGTGCATTGAAGCCCTTATGCCCCTAAAGATTTGAAACCAAATAGGGGCGGCCATCGGCTGTTTTTAGTTTGGCGGGCTAATGAACTTCCCATTAGGCCTGGTATTTAAGCTAAAGGGCATATAAAGTTATACAATTAAAAGCCCAGGAGTATGCGGGTAGAGAAAGACCCTGCTATTATCAAGAGCGGTACTTGCTTTTTTAAAAAGTCATTTACAATAGCACCGATTGAAACCACCCAGAATATGGCTGGCATAGTTGCCAAATATTTATTTTAACCCGCTTAAAAATTTTAGTTAATTTGTTTTGGATAATTCTAAAAATAATTATACTGAAGCCAATAATTTAGAATAGCAGGGCTAAGTAGGTAAAAAATATAATAATTAACACTCGCTGCTGCTTACAGGTATTGTAATATGAAACTTGTTTAATTTGTTTTGGGTGTTAAAATAACTTTACTATTTTTTAGGGCATATGGAAAAGCAATAAGACTTAATTAGATATTATTACTATTGCAACATTATATTATATAAACGGTTGGTATATATATCATAAGTAAAAAGTTTTTGAATTAAAATCTTTAGATAATAAATAATATTTATGGACTTGCAATCCTAATAATTTGTTATTATTATAGCTACTTAATAAAAATTAGAATATATAAATAAACTTATGAAGGAGAAAATATGGCTAGAACCAAAGAAACTAAGAGGAAGTATAAAAAGATTGGCATAGATAAATTAAACAGTATAAGTGCATTGGAAATAGAGATAATGAAAATAGTATGGAATCAGGAAAAAGTTACTGTAAGAAAGGTACATGAAACCATGCTAAAAAAAGAGATAGAAGATAATAAGGAAGAATTTACTCCCTATACCACGGTTATGTCTACCATGACTGCTTTAGCGGACAAAGGATTACTTAAGCAGGATAAAAGGGAAAAGACCTATATCTATACTGCCAATGTGGACCAGAGAGAACTTTCAAAAAGCTTGATTATGTCGGTTGCCGAAAATTTACTGGAAAATAATGCCCAAAAAATGGTGATAGATTTTTTGGAAGACAACCAAAATATTTCCAGCAAGGGTGTAGAAAAATTGATTAAGAAAATTGATAAGTCTTAATAGTTAAGAACTGCATAATATATTGATTTATCTTGATTGGTAAGGCCATCGGTATTGCATCGATGGCCTTTTTTGGTAAGCTGAACCGGTAGAAAGTTTTTTCAATCAAGTTTTTTGTTTATAATATTGGTTAACATATCAATAAACAGGAAATGAAATGGATCAAAAAATAGGCAGGGCAGAGCAGATTTTAAAAGACTATAAGAAAGATAGTTATAGTTTTGGCATTGGCAGCCTTCCAGCCTGGAAGAACTACTGTTTGGAATTTGGGCCAAATTTTTTACTGCTTATATCCGGCAGCCAATGGGCTAGCAAGTTGAAACAGCAGATACTGTCAAGAGCAGGTAAAGAACTTAATTGCCTTATAATAATAGACAGCCCTCCCATAGATAATCCCATAAATTATGTCCTGGATTTGGCTGCAGCTATAGATACCTACAAACCTGAAAGCATATTAGCAGTAGGTGGAGGGTCAGCTATTGACAGTGCTAAAGCCGCTAATGTTGCGGCTAGCCTTAATGCTAGCAGTATAGAGCCGTTTCTGGGAATAGGCAAGGTTACTGCAGAGCTGAAGAAACAAAAAAAGAGCCTGTTTCCCTTGGTAGCGGTGCAGACTATTGCTGGTTCAGGCTCGCATCTTAGCCAGAATTCAGTCATTACTTTTCCCCAGTCAGGGCTTAAAAAGATAATCACGGACATTAGCCTGGTTCCAGATAGATCGGTTTTTGATTATGGCTTAACTGCCAGTATGGACAGAGACTTAACACTGGACGGTGCATTAGATGGTTTATCCCATTGCCTGGAAGTATATTTTGGCTCCAGGCAAGATGCCAGGATAGAAGAGGTATGCCTTAATTCTATTTCCATCATTGTCCAATATCTGCCTATGTTATTAAATGAACTGAATAATATTAAATACCGGGAGGCCATGGGAATAGCCACCGATCTGGGAGGTTATGCTTTAATGCTGGGAGGCACCAGCGGTGCTCACCTTAATAGTTTTTCCATGGTTGATTTAACCAGTCATGGTAGGGCCTGTGCCATACTAAATCCATACTATACTGTATTTTACTCTCCAGCTATACAAAACCAATTGGAAAAGCTCGCGCCTATATTTAAACCTTATATGCCAAAGATTACTGGAACTGATCCCCGGAGCCTGGGAGAAGCGGTGGCCCAAGCAATGCTAAATTTTTACCGGTATATTGGTTTTCCGGTTAAGCTTACCCAGCTGAAAGGGTACGACAGCGGTCTTATTGATAAGATACTAAATGATGCTAAGAATCCCCAGCTGGCCATGAAACTAAAAAGTATGCCCGTAGCTTTGGATCCGGAGAATGTAGATCAGTTTATGTATCCGATACTTAAAGCTGCAGAAAGCGGACAACTTAATTTAGTCAAGAATATGGATTAATATCCAACTATATTATTAAAATTAAATGCCGGTCTTAGAAATAATCTATGGGTATTTCTACCGGCATATCCAGCAGTCTTTTATATTCCTGGTTTAATTTAAGCAGAGTAACTGAACAGCCTTCCATGTCCAAGGAAGTGCAGTAATTATTAACATAGGTCTTATGTACTTTAATGGCACTTTCCCTTAATAGTTTATGGCATATCCCGGCTGCTATATACAATTCTCCAATAGGGGTCCCGCCCAGTCCGTTGACCATCAGGGCTACTTCGTCTCCAGCAACAAAGGGAAGGTCCTGCAATACAGCATCAGTTAGTTTCTTTATAATCAAATTGGCCTTTTGGTAGGATATTCTTTCCCTTCCTGGTTCGCCATGTAGCCCAACTCCAAGCTCAATCTCATTTTCACCCAGCTGGAAAGTGGGGGATCCCTTTTCGGGCGTGGTGCAGGGCTTTAAGGCAAAACCCATGGTTCTGACATTGCTGTTTATTTCCATGGCCAGGTTTTTTAACTGGTCCAGGCTGGCTCCTTCCTCTGATTTAGCCCCCACCATTTTATATATCAAAATAGCTCCTGCCACTCCTCGTCTTCCTGCAGTGAAAGTACTGTCTTTTACCGCTACATCGTCATTAATGATGACTGTTTCGGTACAAGGCCCTCCTTCAAACTCCAGCATCTCGCTGGCCATTTCAAAATTTGCCCGGTCTCCGGTATAGTTTTTTACCAAGAACAAAACCCCTCTGCCCCTGTCTACCAGCCTGGCTGCATCTACAATAGCATCCAGGGTGGGGGCGGCAAATACTGGACCGGCACAGGCAGCATCCAGCATGCCTCGTCCCACATAGAAAGCCTGATCGGGCTCATGGCCGCTGCCCGAACCGGATATTATACCTACTTTGTTTAGGTAGGGGTCTTTCCTAAATACAATTCTTTTTTCAGGAATGAGCCCTATGGCATCTGGTTTGCTGTCAGCCAGGCCCTTAAGCATTTCCGCTACGACATCTTCCGGGTTATTTATAATTTTTTTCATGATTTACAACCCCTGTCCAGTTGATTTCAAATATTCTAAAGCTGCTTCAAATATCAGGTATATTATTACCGATCCAGGGTCCCTATGGCCCTTGCTGCGATCACCCAAGTAGGAAGCCCTGCCTTTTTTTGCTGTCATATCTATGGTGTTATCAGAACCGCTTTTAGCTGCTTGATAAGCTTGTTCAATAAGGGTTACCATAGTTGAGTTAACGCTGGCTGCGGAAGCCTTAATTGCTTCTACTGCAGGCTCTAAAGCGTCTATTAGTGTTTTATCCCCAACCTGGGTATTTCCACCTCTCCTTTTAATAACAGTATTGGACATTTCCAAGGCATCTGCTAAAGCCTGTCCATTTATCTCCTTTTTTTCACCAATGCTTTTACCTGCTTCTAAAAAACCGGTACCCAGCATGGCTCCCGAGGTGCCTCCTATGGTATAGGCCAGGGTAAAGCCAACTTTCTTAAGAATATCTCCCAGCTCCATATCATTTAACTGTGGCAGTGTCTCCAATACTGCCTTAAACCCTCGTTTTACTCCAATCCCGCAATCTGCATCACCTACATTGGAATCAAGTTCGGTGAGCATCTTTTCTGCCTCTATCAGCTTATGGCTAATGGCTTCGATAACTCCGATGAGAGTCTCTTTCTGAGTGGCCATACTGCTCCTTATTTATCATGATAATTATTTTAAATATTATAACAGATATGGTGCTGGAAAAAAATTCAATTTGGCCAAGCAAGCCCTTATAGCGGTTTGACAATTTGAATGTTAATAGATATACTCATATACATAAAAATACAATAAAATCACAGCAAGAGGTAAAGATGGTAGAAAAGAAGCAAGATTATTTTAGAGTACCTATAACTATGCCTTCCACTATGGTTGCTTTTCTTGAAAATATGGGAATAGAGTGTAAGAGAAGCGGCGGCCACAAAATAGCTAATACCGAAATAGTAAGGAGCGCCATAAGACTGCTGATGGACCTGGATATAGATATTGCCGGTATCAAATCTGAGGAAGAACTGGAAGCAAGAATCAAGGATGCTGCCCGAAGATACAAATAGCATATCTGCAGCATACAACAATTGATTATCATAATATTTATTCATTTGTTTTAATTTCCTTTGTATTTATAATAAGTAAAAAATATAGATATGGAGTTAGATTGTTATGGCTGAAATTAAAAAAGACTTGTTGATTATTGGAGCCGGCCCGGCGGGCTTGGGGGCTGCATTGTATGCTAGGCGGGCAGATATAGACTTTGAGATAACTGAAAAACATATGGCGGGGGGACAGATAGTAAATACAGAATTTATAGAAAACTATCTGGGATTAAAAAAATTATCCGGTTTCGACCTGATACAAAATTTTACAGAACACTGCAAAGAGATGGAAATAGAGATTAAAGAATATACCTCTATTGCTTCCATCAAGTTTATTAAAAGTAAAAAAAAGTTCAGGTGCCAGATATTTGACAGCAACGATACTTATGTAGTGTCTTCAATTATTATTACTACCGGGGCCAGTCCCAAAATGCTTAACCTGGAAGGGGAAAAAGAACTTATTGGCAGCGGTATTTCTTTTTGTGCTACCTGTGACGGGGCCCTATACCGTGACAAGGATGTAGCGGTAGTAGGCGGCGGTGACACTGCAGTAGAGGAAGCCCTTTTTTTGGCAAAATTTGCCAAAACTGTATATATAATCCACCGCCGGGATCAGTTAAGAGCAGTAAAGATACTCCAGGACCGGGCTTTTGAAAACAAGAAGATTAAAGTGTTATGGGATACAGTTGTTGAAAAATTTGAGGGGAAATCCAAGCTGGATCATATTTTTATCAAGAATGTAAAAGAAAAAAAAGTTTCCAAACTGCAAGTTGATGGAGTTTTTGAGTATGTAGGATATGTGCCTAATTCAGGATTGGTCAAAGATTTGGTAAAGTTGGACCAGGACGGTTTTATTATAACGGATCAGCATATGAGGACTTCACATCAGGGCATTTATGCTGCAGGGGATGTAAGAAATACCCCTTTAAGGCAGGTTATAACCGCTGTATCTGATGGAGCGGTGGCGGCTATGATTATGGACAAACATATGCGGGGACTGCTGTAGAAACAATACTTGATGCTAAATTATGGTTAATTGGAGGGTTTGCCCAAATCTGAAAATACAGGTTTAAATTGGAGTGGTTAATTCATAGTGGAAGTACTGAAAAAAAATCATAGTGGAGAAAAGATAGTTGACCTTCAAATGAGGTTACGTCAGCTGGGCTATAGTCTGGGCCATACCCAGATTGACGGTGTATTCGGGTTGGAGACTGAAAATGCAGTAAGAAGCTTTCAACAGGAAAGAGGTTTGGACTCCACTGGGGAAGTGGACAGTCAAACCTGGCAGGAGCTGGTAGATGCGGGATACAAAATAGGGGATAGGCTGCTATATCTAAAACACCCTCCTTTCAGGGGGGATGATGTCCGAACTTTGCAATACTGGTTAAAAAGCCTGGGTTTTTACAGGTTTAAGGAAAATGGTATTTTTTGTACCCATACCCAGGATGCAGTAATAGATTTCCAGAAGAATATTAACCTGTCAGCAGATGGCATAGTAGGTGATGGGACTATCAAGCATCTGGTCAGGCTAAAAAGGATAATTGAACCCAAGAAGACATCAAACTTTCCTTTTAACAGTAAACTGGAGTTAAAAAAAAGGCAGGGCACAGTTAATGTAGCTTTCGATTATGGGCATGATATCTATGATGAAGAAATAGACCGCTATTTCAAGGAAAAGATATATATTTGCAGGAGTATAGTAAATTATTGCCGGCAACTGCTGGAAGAAGTGGGCATAAAATCCATAGTCACTGTAAATGATAATAATCAGAGTCTTTTTTTAGCTGACCGCATTAATTATGCCAATAAAGCTGAACCTGATATTATGGTAAGTATAAATTTAAGCTATTCCCGTGATAATATGGCCAATGGATGCAGCTGTTATTATTTTAAAGGATTAAGATCATATTCTGTTAATGGGAACCAAATGGCAAACCTTATCCAGGATATGATTGTAAAGAATTTAAGGATACCTGACTGCAGGGTACACGGATCCAGCTACAGCATATTAAAAGAAACAGAAATGACCTCAGTATTGGTAGAACCTGGCTTTATTTCTAACCCCGGTCAAAGGGATAAACTTAAAAAATCCGATTATCAATTACAGCTAAGCCAGCATTTAGTTCAGGGAATCATAAGTTTTATAAAGAATTAGTATGTATATTATTTATGATGATTTCTTTTTAAAACACCATACAGGCTCCCTGCACCCGGAAAAAGGGGAAAGATTATCCTGCATAAAAACCAGCCTAAAGAATTGGAGTAACGGTCCCCATCTGTATTGGTTAACTCCTGCCAGGGCCAGTCTGGATATAATTTCCCTTATCCATCACCCTGATTATATCAGGCAGATTAAGCATTATTCTACCCTTCATAAACTTATAAACCTGGACACCGATACAGTAGTATCTCATTTTACCTATGATTGTGCAGTTCTGGCGGCAGGAGCCGCTGTGCAGGGGATTGACCAGCTTTTTTCTACTGGCGCCAAGTCTTCAATGTTTTTTGCTTTAGTACGCCCTCCCGGGCACCATGCTTTTGAAAACAGGGGGACAGGATTTTGTATTTTTAACCAAATAGCCATAGCTGCTGCTTATGCTTTAAGAGAATACAAGGTTGAGAGAATAGCTATTATAGATTTTGATGCCCACCACGGTAACGGAACGCAGCATCTTTTTTACGGGGACCAACATGTTTTTTTTGTATCATTTCACCAGTACCCCCACTATCCGGGGACAGGCACCGCTCAAGAAGCAGGCATAAAAGAAGGCAAAGGCTATAGCCTTAATTTCCCTTTTGCCCCCGGTACCGGCCAAGATTGCTACCTCTATGCCCTGGACCAGGTAGTGGTGCCGCTGATGTTAAAATTCTGCCCTCAGCTGGTGTTGGTTAGTGCCGGCTATGATTCGCATGCAGAAGACCACCTGTCTTCGCTTAAACTTACCGAAAGCTCTTATAATAAAATTATGAAAGTGGTTAGCAGCTTAAGTAGAATTTGCAGCCGGGGCAGGCTGGGTATATTCCTGGAGGGGGGCTATAATACTGATGTATTGGGCGATTGTGTTAAGGAAACGGTCAAAGGATGCCTTGATACCAGCTATAATATAGATAATTTAAGCCAGGAGTATGAAGGTATTGATGATGGTTGTAGAAGTTTAATCAGTTATTTAAGTAAAAAATTTGGGGTCATCCATGGTTAAAAAGATAGGCTTGGCTATATTGCTTTTTTTTATATTGCTGGGTACTGGCTGTAGAAGCTATGACCATAGTGTGGACATAGGATATTTTTTTAAAACTGGGCCTGAAAAAGCAGTTCTGGATTTTCTGCAGGCCATGGAAAATCATGATCCCGGATATCTTTATGACCAACTGCTGCTTAATAAGGATAAAAATAATATAAGCAGGGATCGCTATATTGAAGAATTTAAGGGTATACTGTCAGATGTCCAGCAGATTGAAGTATCCGAGACCGTATATTTGGGCTATGAGGCAAATATGAGTAAGGTGGTAGCCGAGTTTTCTGTAATCTATATGAATGGTGATTTAAAAGAATATAAAAAATATATTTACCTGCAGGAAGAAAATGGCAGGTGGAAAATAGTTTTTGAAAAAACCTTCATATAATATATAATGATATTTAAAAAAAAATATTATATTTTAATTTAAAAAATACTTAACCATTATGGGGCCTTTAATTAAAAATAAATGGGTAATTATAGGGTTATCGCTGGTGTTGGCAGCTGCGGTGGGGGGAAATGGATGTGCTTATCAGCCTGTTCAAACCATCGATGCTTCTAGCGGTTTTAATAATCAGGACAAGGAAAATGTTTTAAGTTCAGAGCTGACAGCATTGCTGGAAAAAGTAATAAATCCTCCCATAGTAACTTCCCACGGTTCAGAAGAAATCATCTATTCCGGCTCAGAAAGGCAGCTAATTTTTGTCAAAGGTTACGCTACCCCCGGCCACAAAATTCAGGTATATGTTAACGGTTTGCTGCAGGCTGATTCTATCAGGACCGATAGCGATGGCTTTTTTGAAACCATGGAGGGCCTGGAAGTAGTGGAAGGCAGAAACAGGATAGAAGTGACAGCAGTATCCGGAGCCCAAAAAAGCCAACCCACCAAATTTAATATAACGGTTAAAGTTACTGATAAAATACAGTATTCAATTTATCAGGATAGCCAAAACTTAAAACAAATACAGGATGTGTATTACCTGAAAGATGGATATCCCTTGGTCTATATTGCCGGTAACTACCTGGCTGCCAGTAAAATATTCTTACAAGTAAATGATAAAATAGTTTCTGAGGGGGAGTCTGATTCAGAGGGAATATTTTCTTTTTCTGAAGTAGCTTTGCGCAAGGGGGAAAATGATGTCTCTTTATGGGGAATGACCCAGGATGGCATAATCAGCCAGCCAGTGTCTGTGTCGGTTTTGGTAACCGAAGATAGTGAGAGCCCTTATCCCTCCAGCCTTTCAGGATATAACGATGGGTTCGGCAACCACCTGTCCTGGAGTTGTTCTTATGACCAGAATTTCTATGCTTATAAGCTGGTCCGGGTAACTGATCCCTGTCTTAATCCTGAATATCCTGACCATGATGTGGTTGCTACCTTTAACGATTTGGAAATATCAAGCTATACTGATGAGGATGCAGAGGAAGGGCATTCTTATTTTTATACCCTATGGACCTTGGACAGGGCGGGTAATGCCATATCTAGCAATGTATTGGCTATGCCTGCACCTGTATATAGCATAGATATTGAAAAAATTGCTCCCTTTGGTGATAATGTGATAGGCAGGCGTGAATGGTATTATCAGTATTTTAAAATTACCAATAAAGGTAATGTAACTATAGATTTACAGCCAATTATGGTGTGGTTAAAACTTGATCCTGAGCCAGACTTGGATAAGAATATGTGGCCCCTGTGGGAAGCCCATATATGGGATCCGGACAGCGGACAGTATTATTACAGCAATGAGGTCATAGAACAGACCTATATTGCAGATTATTGGGCTTTAGATGAAATTACCCAAATTGGAGAAGTTTATACTTATGAAGATGAAGAAGAAAAACAAATAGAGGTAAGGGATATAATTACTAAACAAACCAGGGACGGAGAAGGGAAAAGGGTTATGGTAACCACTACCTTTACCGAAGAGGTAGAAACCGGTAATATAGTTGAAGGTAAAGAGGCTGAAACCAGCCAGGTTTTGGTAGGGCCGGAAAAGATTGGATCGGTTATCGAGGACCTGAAACCCGGACAGTCTGTTAAGCTGGCGGTAAAGGTACAGAATATATCTGCTGGAAACGGGGACCGCATTACCCTTCATTTCCACTTTGCCCCTGTTGACTGTGCTGGTTATTTCTATACTGATGAAGAAGTTTCCACCAGGGATATTACAGTAATCAGCAGTGGAAGAAATTAGATAGGAGGTATTTAAATTATGTCAGGCGAGAAGAAGAAAAAAGAAAAGATGTCAAAGGAAGAACTGGCAGGTAAAATTAATCCAGAATCATCCATGGAAACGGAGGAGCTGGTAGAAGAAATTGAGCTTCTGCAAAAAGAGCTGGATGAGTATAAAAAACTGGAAGATGAATATATGGATCGTATAAAAAGACTCCAGGCGGATTACGAAAATTACCGTAAAAGAACGCTAAAGGAGCATATGGAGCATATCAAAAGGGCTAATAAAGACCTAATAGAGAAGCTCTTGCCGGTAATAGATAATTTTGAAAGGGCCCTGGACGCAGGTAGGCAAACAGGACATCAAAGTGACCAGTTTTATGAGGGTGTACTGATGATATATAATAACCTTATGGAAGTATTGGGCAAAGAAGGTCTTATGGTGATAAGCCCTAAAGGAGAAGAATTTGATCCGCAGATTTGTGAAGCTGCAGTAACAGAATCAGTGGAAGGGATAGAAGAAGGTGTAATTTTAGAAGTGCTGAGAAAGGGCTATAAACTTAAGGATTACCTTATTAGACCAGCAGTGGTCAAAGTTTGTAAATAATAAATAGAGGATGGTAGGGGTTGAGTAAAAAATTATTATTCGGTTGTCTGTTTGGTTTCATCGGGGTCATTATCATAGTTGGCCTAATTCTTTTCGGTTATGTGGTAGATGCCAGGAACAATATGGCTGCCCAAGAAATTGAGGTGGAGAATTCATGGGCCCAGGTACAGAATGTTTACCAGAGAAGGCTGGATTTAATACCTAATGTAGTAGCCAGCGTGGAAGCTTACATGCAGTTGGAAAAAGATATTTTTAAAGAGATTGCTGATGCCAGAAAGGGCATTACTGAAGCCCAGTCTCCCCAGCAGCTGGAAAATGCTAATGAACCTATCAATAGTTTTTTGCGGGATTTAAGGGTGGTAGTGGAAGATACACCGGAGCTAAAATCCAGTGAAACCGTAAGGGAACTCATTGTAGAGCTGGAAGGAAGCGAGAACCGGATTGCACAGGAAAGGCGGAGGTTTAATGAAACAGTTAGGGATTACAATACCTATATAAAAATGTTTCCCCGTAATATGATTGCCGGTTGGTTTAATTTTACTCCCAAGAGCTTCTTTGAAGCAGAAGAAGGGGCAGAACAGGCCCCTGAAGTAAATATTGAATTGGATTAGCAGACCAGGTTAATGATTATAGTAAAAAGATTTCGTTACTTAATCCTATTTCTTCTACTGTTAATAGTTTTCGCACCGGGACTGCTGCATGCTCAGGATATAGAATTGCCTGATTATACCGGGTATGTAAATGATTTTGCGAAAGTTATAGATGCCGATACCGTGTCCCGGTTGGAGAGCCTTATATCCCAGATAGAAGCAGAAACTACCGCAGAGATTGCGGTAGTAACCATTGAAAGCTTGCAGGGAAAAGTTATCGAGGACTATGCCATAGAGCTTTTTTCTCAATGGGGAATAGGCAAGGAGGACCAGGATAACGGGGTATTGCTGCTGGTGGCCATAGAGGATAGGACTCTCAGGTTAGAGATAGGATATGGGCTGGAGGGCGCTATAACTGATGTGGAATCAAAAAGAATACTGGAAAATAGCGTAATACCCCAGTTCAAGGAAGGAAATTACAGCCAAGGCATTTATGCCGGGGTGGAAGCAGTAGCGGCCCATATCTATGATGAAGCCAATATCGAGTCTGACCTGGCCCTTCCCGCAGTGGAAACCAGTACCGGAAGTTCTTCTTTCCCTTATGTGTTTATTTATTGCTGCCTGCCGCCCTTCATTTTAATTTCTCTCATTATATTTCTGGTTAACCTGGTTAGAAGAAGATGCCCCCAATGCCGGCGTTTTTTCAAGCTAAAAATTAAAGAAACGGTATTAAAAAGGGCTACTTTCACTCAATCCGGGCAAAAAAAAGTGGAGAGATGGTGTACCGTTTGTGATTTTGCTGACCAGAAAATAGTAAAAATTCCTACAAAAACCCATAGCAGCGGTACCTGGTTGGGAGGCGGAGGCAGCGGCTCTTCCGGAGGCGGTTTTGGGGGGTTTGGAGGAGGCTCTTCCGGAGGAGGCGGAGCTAGCGGAAGATGGTAGCAGGGTATTTATTTACCGGCCTAAAATGTGGCCTGCCTGGTACCAGCTTTTAAAATTTACAGGGTTTTACATTTAAGGTCTTTATTTATTGGGGCCAATAAAATAAAATCAATTATTAAATACTGGTTAGCAGCTCACAATAGCTGGATAATTAAAATTAACTATAAGCTATTGGAGGTGATATTTTTTTGAAATAATTATTTTAATTTTGAAAACATGGTTTTAAAACCTTCTATTGACATAGAAACCAGGAAGGGCATGGTGAGTAAGCTTTGTACAAGATATTGGGTAAACAAAAACTGACTGCCGACATTGACCGGTTTGAAGTAGAAGCTCCGCTTATAGCCAGGAAAGCGGCAGCGGGGCAATTTGTAATGGTAAGGATAGATGAGCAGGGAGAGAGAATACCGCTTACTATTGCCGATTTTGACCAAGAAAAGGGCATCATATCCCTTGTATCCATGATAGCTGGTAAAAGCACTGATATGTTTTCCAGAATGGAGCAGGGAGAAAGTCTGGCAGATGTAGTGGGTCCTTTGGGCAAACCTAGTGAAATAGAGAAATTTGGAAATGTAGTATGTGTTGGCGGAGGAGTAGGAATAGCTCCCATAATGCCTATTGCCAGGGCTTTAAAACAGGCAGGCAATTATATTGTATCTATTATTGGAGCCAGAAACAGTGACGGTCTCATACTGGAAAAAGAAATGGACCAGATAAGTGACCAGCTCTATATTTGTACTGATGATGGAAGTAAGGGTTTTGGAGGATTTGTTTCTGATTTTTTAGATAAATTCCTAGAAGGGGATCAGCTTAAGGTAGACAGGGTGGTGGCTATCGGCCCCGCACCCATGATGGCGGCAGTAAGCAAAGTAACCAAGCCTTATGGCATTAAAACCATAGTTTCTCTTAACTCTATCATGGTTGATGGCACCGGGATGTGCGGAGCTTGCAGGGTGGAAGTAGGAAAAAAAACCAAGTTTGTTTGTGTGGATGGTCCTGAATTTGACGGGCATCAGGTAGATTTTGATTTATTGTTTGCAAGGCAGAAGATGTACTGTGACCAGGAGCAGGAAGCTTACCAGGGTTACCAGCATGAATGTAGATGCAAGCAAAATAGTTAATGTTTCTTGAAGAAAGGATATATCCAAAGTCATGGCAGATAAGGTAAATAAGAAGGTTAAGAAAAAAAAGATACCCAGAACCAAGATGCCTCAGCAGGATGCAGGCAAAAGGGTTAAGAATTTTAATGAGGTGGCCTTAGGCTATACCATGGAAGATGCTTTAAAGGAAGCTGAAAGGTGTCTGCAGTGCAAAAAACCTAGATGCATTGACGGCTGCCCGGTAGAAATTGATATAAAGAGTTTTATTGATCTTTTAGGACAGAAAAAATTTGACCAGGCCATTGCAAAAATCAGGGAGAAGAACTCGCTCCCTGCTATATGCGGCCGGGTTTGTCCCCAGGAAGACCAGTGTGAAAAAGAATGTATTTTAGGCATAAAGGATGAACCGGTAGCCATAGGCAGGCTGGAAAGGTACCTGGGGGATATGGCCATGAAAAAAAACCTGGTAGATACAGGCATGATGGTTTCTAAAGAAACAGCCCAGAAAAATTCACAGCACCAGATAGCTATTATAGGGAGCGGTCCGGCAGGTCTGGCCTGTGCCAGTGAACTGGCTAAAATGGGCTATAAGGTAACCATATTTGAAGCCCTTCATAAGGCAGGGGGCGTTTTAGTTTACGGAATCCCCGAATTCAGGCTGCCCAAGAAAGTGCTTCAAAAAGAAATAGACAGCCTTAAGGATCTGGGAGTAGAAATAAAGCTGGACATGGTTATAGGCAAAATCCTGTCAATCCAGGATTTATTTGATGAAGGGTATGAGTCAGTATTTATAGCTACAGGGGCAGGACTCCCTTATTTTATGGGAATAGAAGGGGAAAACCTTAATGGGGTATATTCCGCCAATGAATATCTGACCCGTTCCAACCTGATGAAAGCTTATAATTTTCCCAAAAGCGATACCCCTATAAAAAAAGCACCCCGGGTAGCAGTAATAGGCGGGGGCAATGTAGCCATGGATTCAGCCAGGACAGCCAAGCGGCTGGGGGCAGAACATGTATACTTGGTATACAGGAGAAGCGAGCAGGAAATGCCAGCCAGAAGGGAAGAAGCGGAACATGCCAAAGAGGAGGGAATAGAATTTGTATTGCTAACCAACCCGGTAAAAATAATTGGCAAAGATGGATGGGTGGAAAAATTAAGGGTTATAAAGATGGAGCTGGGTGAGCCGGATCAATCCGGCAGGAAGAGGCCTATCCCAGTGGAAGGGTCTGAATACGACCTGGATGTGGATGTAGTAGTAATGGCTATAGGACAGGGACCCAATCCGCTGCTTCTTGCCGATACCCCTGAGCTTAAGCTAAACAAATGGGGGAATATAGACGCAGATCCAGAAACCGGAAAAACAAATTTAAAAGGCGTATTTGCCGGGGGAGATATAGTTACCGGAGCAGCAACAGTTATACTGGCTATGGGAGCTGGAAAAAAGGCTGCCCATGCCATTGATCAGTATATAAACAGTGGTAAATGGTAATAAATTGGAGGTTTGTTATGAGAATTAATATAAAGATATTAACCTTAATGATGGCAGTAATAGTATTATTGTCTCTTATTGGTACTGGCTGTGGAGCTTCTTCTGCCATACAAGAGGAAATGTTTCCTGCCGATACCCCTGCGGCTGAAGCCCCTGCCTATAATGAGTCGGTGGAAAAAGAAATGGATTATGCCTCTGCCGAATCAGCAGCTACCGAAGAGATGGCTGAAGCGGGAGCAGCAGATTACATTAATACGCCACCCATGGAAAGAAAAATCATAAAGAGTTCCTATATAGAGCTGGGAATAGAAACAGGGCAATTTCAGGATACATTGTTTGAAATAACCCGGCTGGCAGAGCAGCATGGTGGTTTCGTCAGCAATTCAGAAAGCTATTCCAATGCAGAAGGAATGCTTACCAGTGGAAGGGCAACCATCAGGGTTCCGTCAGATAGGTTTGACCAGGTTCTGGATATTATAAAGGCTATGGGTACTGTTAATAATATAAGTATGTCCGGCCAGGATGTAACTGAAGAATATGTAGATCTGGAAAGCAGGTTAAGAAACCTGAAAGTTCAGGAAGAGGTACTCCTGGACCTAATGGAGCAGTCTAAGTCAGTGGAAGACAGCATACAGGTACAAAGGGAGCTCAGTAATGTTCAGGGAGAAATTGAGGTTCTGCAGGGAAGACTTAATTATTTAGACAACCTGGTTTCTTTCTCTACCATAGAGGTTTATCTTACTGAACCTACCACCGTCAGAGAGTCTTCTTCCTGGGGTTTCTTTGATGCCCTTAAAAGAGGGGCCAGGGGTGCAGTAAGGGTGTTTAACGGCCTTATATCAGGTATTATAATAATGAGCCCGATTGTGGTGTTTTTAGCTATAATAGGGGTAATTATTTGGGCTATAGTTAGATCAGTAAAAAGAAGAAGACAGCGGAAGAAGGAGTGATTTTAACCATGAGAAGCCAGAGAATTGTTGCCAATTTATTATTGACTTTTGGATTAGGCGTAGTAGTAGGAATACTTTTCGCCCCCAAGTCCGGTGAACAAACCCGGAAGATATTGGCAGGAAAAATTGAACAGTACTGCGGGTCAACCTGCACCTCTATAGTGGATCAAATGGCTATGTTTAGGGGCAGGATGGGTGAATACCTGAGTGATTTAAAGGAAAAGGCAGAGGATATAAAATAACCAGGCCTATTCATATCTTAATGCGTCTATAGGGTTGAGCCCGGCTGCTCTCATGGCAGGGTATATGCCGAAGAACAGTCCCACTACCATGGAAAAGCTTATGGCTAGTATGATGGGGTAGGCAGTTATTGAAGTAGTTAGTACTGTAAACCGGTTAAGTAATGCTGATACCATTACTGCAAATGCTATACCTACTATTCCTCCGCTTACACTCAGTACTACGCTTTCTATTAGAAACTGTATAAGCACGTCCCGGTTTTTAGCCCCTACTGCTTTTCTTATGCCAATCTCCCTGGTTCTTTCGGTTACTGAAACCAGCATTATGTTCATGATGCCAATGCCTCCCACCAACAGTGAAATGGCAGCTATCCCGGCAATAGTAATGGTGAAAATATTGGTAATGGTACCTACTATATCCAAAATCTGGGTTTGGCTCTGAACGGTGAAGTCATTTTCTTGATCAGGCATGAGGTTATGTGATCTTCTAAGAATGGTTTTAATCTCTGCCGTAGCTTGGTCCATAACGGTTTCACTTTTGCTCTGGGCTAAAATCAGGTTTATATAATCAAGGCCGTAAAGTTTATTCTGGGCAGTGGTTATGGGAACTGATATTACATTATCCTGGTCCTGCCCAAATTGATTGGAACCCATCTCTTTAATAGTCCCCACTACTGTAAAATTTTTCTGGTCAACCTTAATTACTTCCCCTATGGGGTCTCTTTTCCCAAATAATTCCCTGATTATGGTCTGGCCGATTACTGCGGTATTGCCGGAATTAGCCACATCACTGGTGGTATAAAAACGGCCTTCCTCCATTTCAAAATTATAGATATCCAAAGCTTTTTCTGAAGAAGCATAAATACTGGCGCTCAAGCTTTTACCCATATAGCTTACCACTGATGAATTCAATATAACGGGAATAGCCCCTTCCACGTATTCCGAATGAAGCTCTATAGCTTCTGCATCTTTAACTTTTAACTGGTTTTGGGCTACCGTTCCCAGCATCTGTTCAAAACCTCCGTCCCGGTCCTGGGAGCCGGGGGTAATTATTATAAGGTTGGAACCTATGTCCTGAATGTTCTGAAGTACCATCTGCTGGGCTCCGGTACCGATAGAGAGCATGGCTACAACTGCGCCTACTCCAATAATTATTCCCAGCATGGTTAAAAAAGACCTTAATTTATTCAAGGCCAGGGCTTGAAAAGCAATCTTGATATTTTCAAAAATTCTCTGCATCAGTTATTTTACCTCATCTTCAAGCTTGGGCATTTCTTTTAGCCTTTGGTCTGCATCGATAGGTTTTTCTACCTGTTCATGTTTATATATTCTGCCATCCCTTAAATAAATAATCTTTTGTGTATGCCTGGCTATATCCATCTCATGGGTGACCAGCAATATGGTTTTGCCCTTATGGTTTAATTTTTGGAATATGGATATTATCTCCTCCCCTGTAACTGAATCAAGGTTACCGGTAGGTTCATCAGCCAGTATGACAGCAGGATTATTGATAAGGGCCCTAGCAATAGCCACCCTTTGCTTCTGGCCTCCCGATAGTTCATTGGGCCTGTGCTTAACCCAGGGGGTTAATCCCACCGATTCTATGGCTTCCATTATTCTCTGGTGCCGGTCTTTAGTATTCTTGGAATATACCAGGGGCAGCTCTACATTCCGGTATACATTGGAGCGGGATAGAAGGTTAAAGGTTTGGAATACAAAGCCAATCTTGCTATTGCGTATTTCTGCCAGTTGACTGTCATTTAATTTGCTTACATCCGTCTGGTCCAGAAAATATTTACCAGATGTAGGAATATCCAGGCACCCCAATATATTCATAAGTGTTGACTTTCCGCTGCCGGAAGGACCCATTACGGTAACAAATTCGCCTTCATTGATAGCCAAGTCTACCCCCCTTAGGGCTTTCACCTTAATTTTGCCTATGCTGTATGTTTTATGTATATCTTCAATGCTTATGATATTAGTCATTTTCAATCCTGGAGGTAACTATTATATCTCCTTCCTTTAATCCTGCCTTGATTTCTATATATTCGTAATCAAATATGCCTGTTTCTATCTCTGCTCTCTCTACCTGCTCATCTTTTTGAAGATCTACATACTGTTTGCCATCGATATCATATACTGCGCTTACCGGAGCTATTAAAACATCATCAGCTTGCTGGGTTATAATGGTAAGATTAGCAGAAAGCCCGAATAAAAGGTCCTGGGTTTGGTCAGGAGTAACTTCAATGGCAAATGAAACCAGCCCCCCCATATTTTCTGACAGGGGAGAAATATTGGTAATTTTGCCGGTGTATTGCTGGCCGTAAAAAGCATCCAGGGTAAAAGTGACTTGCTGGCCCAGTTCCAACTTGGATATATCGGTCTCGTCTATACTGGATTTTATGATAAAGTTGTGGTCAATGATGGATATGACGCTCATACCAGGGGAAGCCAGTTCGCCTTCGGAGAAGGGGGCAGAAACTACTATTCCGTCAAAAGGGGCTATGACTTTGTTCTGGTCTAAATCCAACTCCACCATTTCTATATTTATTTTAGCCAGCTCCAACTGCTGCTCAGCTTGCAGTATGGACTGTTGGGCCATTAGTATCTGTTTCTGGGTATTTTGGGTCTCGCCCAGGGTAGACCAGTATGTAATGCTCTGATTGATTTGTGCCTGCTCATAAGCTCCCTGTGCGCTGTGGGTTTGGGAGCTGGACTGGGTTTTTGCCTGTTCATAGCTTTCCTGGGCAGCTTCTGCCTGCAGCTGTGCTGATTGGCTCTGGGCCAGGGCACTTTCCAGATTGGACTGTGCTGCATTTAGGTTAGCTTCATATTGAGCAATCTGGGTATCACCAAAAAGGGGATCCTCCTCTGCTTCTTTTAAAATATTGGCTGCATCAGATGCGGCCTGCTGTGCTGCCTCTACAGTAACCTGGGCAATGTTTACAGCCTGCTGGGCGCTATCCACTGCAGACCGGGCATAAGAGTTGGATTTATCTGCTAATTTCCGGCTGTCCTGCAAAGCAATCAGGGCATTAGCAGCGCTTTGCTGGGCTAGTTCCTGGTTTTCCTGGGCTAGCTGTACTGCAATATGGTTATTATCCAATGCCTGCTGCAAACTTATTTTTGCTTGGGACAGCGAGCTTTCAGAAATGGAGAGATTGGCCTCAGCCTGGGCCAGAGTCAGGTGGGTCAAGGTGTTGTCTACTTCAAACAGCACATCATCTTTTGAAAAAACATGGCCTTTTTCCGCCGCTTGCAGCACCTCTCCTGCCGACTGTAGGGAATAATTTTTAATCTGGCTGGATTCTATATAACCGGTAGAAGTAACCATTTGCCTGATGCTGCCTTTGGTTACGGTAAAAGTGTCCAGTTGGTTGGTTGTTTCCTGGCTGCAGGAGCTCAAGGCTAGAACCAGTAGAGTGGTTAATGCCATAAAAAGGTGTAAATATTTCTTCTTATTTTTCATATTTTTTTTCCCTGCCTTCTTCAGTAGAAAATAGGTCTATGTAGAGTTTATTAAAAATTTCAATTGATTGTTTTAATTGTGGCTCAAATAATGGTTTTAACAGCCGGTATTCTTTTTTGCCCCTGGCGGTTAAACTATATATTTTCCGGGCCCTCTTCTGTCCGGTATCCCAGTATCCAATTACCAATTTTTCTTCCTCCAGCTCCTTTAATAGAGGGTATATGGTGCCTGGTTTGGGACTCCAAGCCATACTGGTCTTGCTTTTGATATGATTTATTATTTCATTTCCATACATGTCCTTTTGAAAAAGAAAGTGAATGGCCAAAAGGGGTAGCAGCCCGCCCCTGGCCATAACCATATTGACTAGTGGGTTAATATGGCGGCTGCCGGTCCAAAGATGAAAACTTCTTTTGCCAAATATCCAGTGTTTTTTTAAATCCGGCAGGGCTCCCTTCCGGCCTTTGGTATCCATTAAGCCGTAATTAGTCTGGCTATCTGCCCCTGATTTCGTTTTATTCTTCATAGGGAAGTTTTTATTATAATATATATCGAATTCAATATAATTTTATATATTATAAGAACTGGTTTACAAATTACAAGTACAAAATATTCAATAGGTTTTGTAATATGATATAATGCTTTACAATGTAAGCAAGACTCAGCCATTAGTTTATTTTTTTAACATAAGGAGCAGCATAATGAGCGATTGGACTACTATTATTGATGTTTACGCCAGAGAAATTCTGGACTCCAGGGGCAACCCTACAGTGGAAGTGGAAACGGTTCTGGAATGCGGTGCAGTGGGTAGGGCTGCCGTACCTTCAGGAGCTTCCACCGGACAGTTTGAAGCAGTAGAGTTAAGAGACGGGGATAAAGCCCGTTATATGGGCCTGGGTGTCCAAAAGGCAGTGGATAATGTTAATAATATTATTGCCCCTGAGCTGGAAAATATGGATGCCATTTTTCAGAGAGAGATAGATCAGCTTTTAATTGATATGGATGGTACCCCCAATAAAGGCAAGTTAGGTGCCAATGCTACCCTGGGAGTATCCATGGCCGTAGCCAAGGCAGCAGCCATTGCCCTGGATATACCCCTTTACAAATACATAGGAGGGGTTAATGCCCATGTTCTTCCTTCCCCTATGATGAACATTTTAAATGGGGGAAAACACGCTGATAACAGTGTAGATTTACAGGAATTTATGATAATGCCCCTGGGGGCTAGTTCCTTCAGGGAGGCATTAAGGATGGGAGCAGAGGTGTTTCATTCCTTAAAAGCAGTATTAAAGAGTAAAGGCTTAAGCACATCCGTAGGTGATGAGGGCGGTTTCGCTCCTAACCTGGATACCAATGAAGATGCTATAAAATACATAATAGATGCTATTGAAAAAGCGGGATATGCTCCGGGAAAAGATGTATTTATCGCCCTGGATCCTGCTGCTACTGAATTTTACCAAGATGGCAAATATAACTTGAGCGGAGAGGGAAAAGTGCTAACCCCGGACCAGATGGTAGATTATTACCAGAATTTAGTGGAAAAATATCCCATAATTTCCATAGAAGACGGGATGGCTGAAGAGGATTGGGACGGTTGGAAGGCCTTAACTGAGCGTATAGGCCAGAAAATACAGATCGTAGGTGATGATTTGTTTGTAACCAATACTTCCAGGCTAAAGAAAGGCATAGAGCTTAAAGTCACTAATTCCATATTAATAAAGGTAAACCAGATAGGTACATTAACTGAAACCCTGGAGGCCATAGAAATGGCCAAAACTGCCGGATATACGGCAGTGGTATCCCATAGGTCCGGAGAGACAGAAGACACCACCATAGCTGATTTAGTGGTGGGGATAAATGCAGGACAGATAAAAACTGGAGCTCCTTCCAGGACAGACAGGGTATGCAAATACAATCAGCTGTTAAGGATTGAAGAAGAACTGGGTGATGAGTCCAGGTATCTAGGCTTAAGTTCTTTCTATAATATTCAGAGATAAAAGGTTATGGCCAGGCTTGCCTGGCCATAATGCACTAAAAATTTTCTGTTTGAAACAAAAACTATGTTTATATATCATTTAACCTAAGAGCAACTACCATTATTCTTATGGATTATAAAAATGTGCATCTAACTATTAAAGATATTGCAAAGATGGCCGGTGTATCCACAGCTACTGTATCCAATGCATTATCAGGACAAAGGCATGTAAAGCCTGAAACCAAAAAAAAGATATTCGAGATTGCTGAAAAATACAACTATAGCCCCAATATAATGGCCAGAGGCCTTAGCAAAAGGAAAACAGGCATAATAGGCATAGTATTACCCGATATAAACAACCCCTTTTATTCCGAAGTGGTTCAGGGCATTGACGAAGAGGCCAAAAAAAGAGGTTACCTGGCAGTGGTGGTCAGCACCTATTATGATGATGAAGTGGAAATAAACCAGCTTAAAAAACTGGGTTCAATGTTTGTGGATGGTTATATTTTCGTGGGGGGTTCTTGCGGGTTTGAAAGGGTTCTGTCTGCTGCCTGGGACTTGAAGAACTTTGTTCTGGTAAACAGGTACTGTGGGGATACAAAGTATTCGGCTGTAGTGGTTAACAGCACACAAGCGGTCAAGGAAGCAGTAAATTATTTGGTGGACAGGGGGCATAGGTCTATTGCCTACCTGGGTTGGAGTGCCCCGAAAATAATAATACCGGAAAGCAAATACAGCGGTTATGTGGAAGGTTTGCAGGAAAATGGTTTGGCTGAAGCTCCATCCTATATCTTTTTGGCTAACCGGATAGTCATAAATCAATATAGTTATGCCCATGATATTCTGGACAAATATATCAAAAAGAGGGAAAAACCAGCTTTTACTGCCCTTATATGCCAAACCGACATTATGGCTTTGGGAGCTATGAAAGCAGTACAGGAAAATGAGCTGGTAGTGCCTGATGACATATCCATTATAGGATATGGCAATGTAAGCGCGGCCAGGTTTTCCAACCCCGCCATGTCTACCATAAGCCTGCCTAAAAAGCGAATGGGAAAAGCAGGGGCCAATATATTGTTTAATTCCATAGAGAAAGATAATGGCAAAAGGGAAGTTATTTACCTGAAAGCCCAGTTAATTGAAAGAGAATCAGTAAGCACCCTTCACTGAATATGCCAGAATTACCAGAAGTAGAATCCTATAAGAACTATTTTCTAAACTCTTGCTTACAGAAGCGGGTAAAAAGTGTTGAGGTTTTAGACAGCCATATGCTAAAGAACATAAAGGCAGAAGAGCTGGAGGCTGCTTTTAATGGTTACAAATTTACTTCGGTTTTCAGGCACGGAAAGTATCTTATGGCAGAAAACGAGCTGGGAAATCTCCTGGTGCTGCATTTCGGCATGACCGGAAGCTTAAAATTGGTACAGAACCCGATAATTTGTCCCTACAGCAGTCTGGTCATTCATTTTGATAAAGATACCCTCTGCATTATTTCCAAGAGAAAGCTGGGCAAAATAATGCTTACCGCTGACAGGTTAAGATTTATTGGTAACAGGGGATTGGGGCCGGATGCTGCCCGAGTCACCTCACAGGAGTTTATGGATTTATTTTCCACCAGGAAGGCCAAAATCAAAACTGCCCTGCTTAACCAGGCCATAATAGCAGGCGTAGGGAATATTTATGCTGATGAGATATGTTTTCAAGCAGGCATTAGGCCTTATCATGGCTTATCTTTGCTTAGCCTGCCGGACCTTAATAATCTTTACCGTTGCCTGCAGCAAGTAATTAGCCTGGCCATCAAGGTAGATGCAGATTACAGTCAGATGCCGGCTAACTGGCTTCTACACCATCGGCATAAAGGAGACTGCTGTCCTAAATGCGGAGGAGCTTTAGAATATTTCCACCTGTCCGGCAGGGGCACTTATTATTGTCCTCAATGCCAATATTGAAATATTGAATTAGAAAAAAAATGAGTTTTACCTTATTATTAAATACCAATGATTAGCAGAAAGGTATTTTATGAACAGGGATTTTGCCTACGGGCTGCTATTGCAATATGTTTCCAATAAGAACCTGATTAAGCATTGCCTGGCGGTAGAGGCCATTATGGGCCAGGTAGCCCATAGCTTAAACCTTCAAGGTGCAGATTATGATAAGTCAGAGTGGATGATTGCCGGTCTGGTACATGACATAGACTATGACCTTACTGCCCATAGTCCCCAGCAGCACTCGCTTAAAGGGGCGCAAATACTTTTAGATGAGGGTTTCAGCCAGGATATAGTATATGCGGTAGAAGCCCATAACCAGATGCATGGCAAGCCCTTAAATACGGATATGGATATAGCGCTCTATGCGTCCGATCCGCTGTCGGGCCTTATTGTGGCTTCCGCTTTGATAAGTCCTGAAAAGAAATTGAAATCCATAGACAGCCAGTTTGTATTAAACCGGTTTGGTGAAAAATCTTTTGCTAAAGGGGCTAACCGTTCACAAATTAGGGAATGTTTCCAGCTGGGTTTTACGCTGGAGCAATTCATAGAAATAGGCCTGGCAGCAATGCAGGATATAGATAAAACATTGGGGCTATAATATGAAAAGAAAAATAAATCTAATATTAATATTGCTAATGGCAATGGCTGTGCTGTTTTTAACCTTGGCCGGATGCCAAGATACTCCAGATAGCCAGGAAGTAAATAAAGAAGAGGCTGCAAACGAAGAGTTAGTATCAGAACCGGGGCTTCCTGCTGATACAAGTAATACTTTGCCCCAGCCCGAAGAACAAAAAGAGGATGATTTATCCCAGTCGCAGGAGCCAAGTCAAAATCAATCCTTGCCACAGGAAAATAATGAAAATGTTGAAGAATTGTGGGCCGCTCCTCAGTTAGAGCTGGAAATTATAATGGGACCAGAATATGCTTCTGGGGGGATGCTTTGTTACTACCGGGTAGAAGCCAAGGCCGAAGGCAATCCTGTGCCGGAAATACAATGGAGCAAGGATGATAGCCAGGGAGCCTGGGGGGAAAATATTTCCCAGGTAAACCTTATCCAGGGCCAGACTTATGATTTGCAGGTGACTGCTGCCAATTCTCAGGGCACAGCCACTGAAACCATAACTCTAGAATTTGTACCTATGGAAACGACAGCTGAAGCTCCCCAGCAGGTGGAGGATATTGATTACAGCAATAGCGAGCTATTTACTATTGAAATATCTTTGGACCGCCAGCAAGTAGATGTTTATTATAAAAACCAGCTTATAAGGTCTATGATCTGTTCTGGAGGAACCCCGGAAGACCCTACTCCTACCGGGACATACTGGACCAATGAAAAAATATATTATTCCTGGCTTCCTAAATATGATGTGGGCGCCTATTATTTTGTAAGGTTTTATGGCGCTTATCTTTTCCACAGCCTGCCTTTTGATGAGGACGGCAACCTGATAGAAGAGGAGGCGGCAAAACTGGGAACGCCTGCCAGCCATGGGTGCATAAGGTTAAAGGTGGAAGATGCCAGGTGGCTTTATGAGTCCCTGCCCCTGGGGGTTAAGGTAAATATACACTGATTATAGGCTAAAGGTAGCCAAAACAGGCCTATGGCTAGTTTAATAATATTAGCTAAATTCTAACTTAAAAAGTTTATAAGGGCTGCCGGTAAATTACAGAATTATAATTAATATAGCTGGCAAGAATCCCCTTGCCAAGGGAGCAATATGTACACTATAGAAGAGATAAAGGAAAGAATTGAACCACTAAAGCCAAAGTATTTTACTCAAGCCCAGCAGAAATTAGATCTTTTAACCAAACCCAAAGGAAGCTTGGGCAGGCTGGAAGAAATAGCTAAACAAATTGTAGCAATAACCAGAAACATAAGCCCTAGCCTTAACCATAAATGTATAGTGACCATGGCTGCTGACCATGGGGTGGTTAAAGAAAAGGTAAGTGCTTATCCCCCACAGGTAACCACTCAGATGGTTTATAATTTTTTGTCAGGTGGCGCGGCTATTAATGTGCTGTCCCAGCATATTGGAGCCAAGGTATATGTGGTAGATATGGGGGTTGATCACGATTTTAAACCACATCCCCAGCTTTATTTAAAAAAAATTGCCTACGGTACTGCCAATATAGCTGAAGGCCCCGCTATGAGCCGTGCCGAGGCCCTGCAGGCAGTTAATATAGGGATAGAGGTAGTAGAAGACTTGGTAAGAGGAGGCTGCAGTATTATCGGTACGGGAGAGATGGGTATAGGCAATACCACCCCCAGCAGTGCAATTGCTGCGGTGATGTGCGGTGAAGATATTGAACAGGTTACCGGTAAAGGCACCGGTATAAGCGAGCAAGATATTAAGAATAAAGTTGAAGTTATTCAAAGGTCAATCAATGTAAATAGGCCCAATTCTTCTGATGGCCTGGATGTTTTAGCTAAAATAGGGGGATTTGAAATAGGGGGCATAGCTGGCCTTATACTGGGGGCAGCTATGACTAGAATTCCAGTAGTTGTAGACGGTTTTATTTCCACTGCAGCAGCTATTATTGCCCAATCCATTGCTCCCCAATGCCAGCCTTACATGCTGGCCTCCCACCGCTCAGCAGAGATAGGCCATATAATAATGATGCAAAAGCTTGGTTTGAAACCTATGTTTGATTTTGACATGAGGCTGGGGGAGGGAACAGGGGCAGCTATGGGAATAAGCATAGCGGATGCATCGATAAAAATACTAAACCAGATGGCTACCTTTGGTGATGCCGGGGTGTCTAAAAAATTATAGTTTTGCTGGAAGGTTTGCTATATTTTACTGCAGCCTGTATAGCATAATTTTATAGGTTTAATGATTATAATTAAAGAAGGGAAAGTTGGTTGCATACTGATAAAGTTACAGTAATCGGGGCTGGATATATGGGGAGTGCTATTACTTTTCCCTTAATTGATGCTGGTTTTGAAGTAAATTTATGGGGCACCTGGCTGGATGATGAAATAATCCATTTTTGCCGGAAAGGCCTGCACCCTAAATTAAAGAAGCCCTTACCTGAAGCGGTAAAGCTGTGGGCCCACCAGGAGCTTCAATCAGCTATAGAAGGTTCAAAGTTTATCTTCTTGGCAGTAACCAGCCATGGATTTATGCCTGTATTTTTAAAAATACTAGGTTGTGCCGTCCCAAGAGATGCTTGCTTTTTATGCCTTACCAAAGGACTGATCGAGCAGGAAAACAGGGTGGAAAGGATCAGTGCTGCTGCTGCCAGCATATACCGGCAAAAAACTAAAAAAAATATTGCCTGGGCTTCCATAGGCGGCCCGGTAAAAGCAGTAGAGCTAGCTTATTTTACTCCCACTCTAAGTGTATATGCTACCAGGGACAGCAGCCTGGCTGCTGTATTAGAGAGATTTAAGGCAGGTTACTACAGGTTAAATATTACTTCTGATGTATGCGGAGTGGAAATTTGTTCAGCCTTTAAAAATATATATGCCATGGGGCTGGGAATCTGTGATGGTCTTTATTCAGTTTCAAAGCCTGGCTCTTATCATAATTTTAGTTCAATCCTATTTAGCCAGGCTGTAAGGGAAATGAACCTGATTACAGAAGCAGTAGGGGGAAAGAGCCTTACGGCCTACGGTCCGGCAGGAGTGGGGGATCTTTATGTGACTTCCCAGTCAGGAAGAAATAGGAGGTTTGGGGAGCTAATAGGCAAAGGCCTTAAGGCCCAATCAGCATATGAAGATATGCTACAACAAGGAGAAGTGGCTGAAGGCTATCACGCCCTTAAGCTAGGCCATAGGTATGTACTTGATTTGGGCCTAATAGAAAGGCTGCCCTTGCTGGAAAGCCTTTATGAGATTGCTTATAAATCTAAAGATCCTGAAAAAGTATTGGTTAACTGGGTAGAAAGCTGTTAGTTATTCCACCCTGCTTTCCCTCAGTTTAAATAGTTCAGGCATATATTGGCTAATCATATGCTCCATTTCAGCGTCACCTATAACTGTGGTTCTGTTTTCCACATCATATTCATTATCTACCCACTCTTTTATTTTTTGCAGGCGCGGATCCTTTTTATCTATTCTGCGGTCTCCCTTGAGTGCAAAGTAATTGTTCAGCCAGGCAGTAATACCAGCCAATCCAGAATGGGCGTTTATAACTACAGTGGGAGGCTTGCCCAGGATTTTTTCAGTATCAAATATATTATAAATCTCCTCGTCTTTTAAGAGCCCGTCTGCATGGATTCCAGCCCGGGTAGAGTTGAAGGCCCTTCCCACGAATGGAGTTCTGGGAGGAATCTCGTAGTTTAATTCATTTTCAAAGAATTCGGCAATATCAGTAATCTTTCTTAAATCCATGCCAAAATCCTGTCCTTTTAGCTGGGCAAACTCAATAATCATGGCTTCCAGGGGAGTATTGCCAGTCCTTTCACCTATACCCAGCAAGGAGGTATTTACGGAAGCTGCTCCATATAGCCAGGCAGTAACCGAGTTATCCACTGCTTTATAAAAGTCATTATGGCCATGCCACTCCAGCCATTCGGAGGGGACTTCCCCATAATTTACCAGCCCGTAGATTATTTGCTGCACGCTTCTGGGCAGGGCTACTCCCTGGATGGTAACTCCCAGGCCCAGGGTGTCACAAGCCCTTATCTTAACCGGAGTATTAGCCTGCCGGGACAGTTCCATAAGTTTATTTACAAAGGGAAGTACAAATCCATAGAAATCTGCCCTGGTTATATCTTCCAGGTGGCATCTAGGAATTACCCCTGCCTCCAGGGCATCATTAACTACTCCCAGATATGTTTTAATGGCCTCAGAACGGTTCATATTAAGCTTTTTGAATATATGGTAGTCAGAGCAGGACACCAGTATCCCCGTTTCTTTTATACCCAGGCTTTTTACAATTTCAAAGTCCTGTTTTTTGGCTCTGATCCAGGAGGAAATCTGGGGATATTTATAGCCTTTTTCCATGCATTTGGTTACTGCTTCCTTGTCTTTATTAGAATATACAAAGAATTCAGATTGCCTTATTACCCCTGCTCCATTATCCAGCTGGTGCAGCAGGTCAAATATCTGGCATATCTGTTCTACTGTATAGGGAGATCTGGCCTGCTGGCCGTCCCTGAAAGTGGTATCAGTTATATACAGCTTTTCTGGAATATTCATAGGTACCGAACGGTGGTTGAACACAATCTTGGGTATATCGGTATAAGGGTAAAAATTCCTAAACAGGTTTGGCTTTTCTACATCCCTGAAGCTGTATTCGATTTCCAGCATTTTGCTTTTTTTATTATATTTCACATTACTGCCCATACACTCTCCTTTATCTGTAGTTTACTTAGCAAAAGTAATAATATTTTAACAAAGAATAAATTATAACCATAGGAATAAAAAATAAGCGTGGTATTTACATATTAGTATATTAATATATAATAAATAACAAATAATTTAATTTAGGAGGTAACCTGTGAAAGGCATATTGGCTACCCTTAGGATATTAATTGGGTTTGAATTCTTATGGGCATTCATGGATAAACTATTGGGGTTGGGCTTTGCTACTGAACCACAGGCAGCCTGGATAGCAGGAGGTTCTCCCACTGAAGGTTTTTTAAAATTTGCTTCCAGGGGGCCCCTGGCCGGATTATACCAGGCTATCGGGGGCAGTGCAGTGGTTGACTGGTTGTTTATGTTAGGCTTGCTGTTTGTAGGCCTAACCTTGATATTAGGGGTATTGGTAAAGATAAGTACCACGGTAGGGGCAGTAATGATGGTACTGTTGTGGTCGGCGGTGCTCCCCCCTAATAATAACCCCTTAATTGATGCCCATATCATAAACGTATTCTTGCTTATCCTGCTTAATATCAGCGGTGCGGGCAGGTATTTTGGACTGGGAAAATGGTGGTCTAAAACCGGAATGGTAAAAAGGGTATCTGTGTTGGAGTAGTTCTAATTTAATCTAATTTTTAATATAGTATGATGCGCCTGTTCTTAAAAATAGGAGAACAGGCTAACTATACTATGGGGCAGTAGCATAGGTTTGCAGCAAGTTAATGGTAGCTGGGCATTATAGAGAAAAAAGTGCTACACAATATTGAAAACGTAGCACTTTAGTTATATAATGTTAACCCTATAGGGAGGGTTAACATGAATTACCGGGAACATATAAATAAGCTTATAAGACAGAAAGACCTAGAGCAGCTCCTTTATAAATCTGCTGAATTCCACGGACATATCTGCAGTTTTTCTGCCTATGGGGTAAAAGCTGCCTGCTATGCTATGAACCAGCTTAATTTAGAGCATGAAGGCATGGAAGAAGTACTGGCCATAGTGGAGACCAATAACTGTTTTAGTGATGGGGTACAGCTGGTAACTGGATGCACTTTTGGCAATAATGCCCTAATTTTTTATGATTTGGGCAAAACGGCAGTAACCGTAGCCAGCAGGGCCAATAAACAATGGATCAGGCTGGTATTGAAGGCTAGCTTTTGGAAATCCAGGGCAGAAATTTATCCCAGGCTTTTTGAACTGTATGAAAATATAGTAACCAAAAGGAAAAATGTTGGACCGCAGGTTAAAAAGGAGTTTAGGCAGCTGGGGCAAAACATGGCCTCTAGTGAGCTAAAGGTACCAGAACCAGAGATGTTTGTTATTACCAAAGGCAAGGCAGAGCCTCCGCGGTTTGCCCCTATCCATAAATCAGTTATCTGCAGCCAATGCGGTGAGTCAGTGATGGAAACCAGGGCTAGGTTAAAAGAAGGCCAGCCTTATTGCCTTGCTTGTGCTGCAGATAGGTTTTTCTATATGGATGGTTATGGAATTGGATGCAGGGAGCAGGTGTGAGAAGGATAATCATACCTGCCCTAATGATTGCGGTGATACTGGTTTTCTGCGGTTGTTCTGATGGAGCCAAACCAAACCAGGATATATTAAAAATAGGGGACGAAACTGGTGATTGGGGCTTTCCTTCCCCCTACGGAATGTATGCCCGGGGCCCCGGCTATATAAGAATGAGCTTATTGTTTGATACCCTGATATGGAAAGATAGCCAGGGCCAATTTGTAGGCATGCTGGCTGAAAGCTGGAATTATGACCAGCAAAATAATTCCTTTACTTTTCATTTAAGGCCAAAAATCAGCTGGCATGACGGGGAGCCTTTTACAGCAGATGATGTACTTTTTACCTTTAACTATATGCAGCAGCATCCTTGGGTATGGGTGGATTTTAGTTTTATAGAATCTGTGGAAAAGCTGGATGATCTTTCGTTTACTATAAGCCTTTCTAAACCTTATGCCCCCTTCCTGGCCAATATTGCTGGGACTTTGCCTATTTTACCCCAGCATATCTGGCAAGATGTCCAGGAACCGTTAACATACCGCCAGGATGATGCCCTGGTGGGCACCGGCCCTTACCGGCTGGCTGATTACAACCCCAGCGAAGGCTCTTATCTTTATGAGGCTAACCAGAACTATTACGGGGGAAAAGTTTCGCCTTCCAGTATTGCTTTTATAAAGGTATCCCAAGAGACCACCGGTCCCATGCTGGAAAGCGGGGCCATTGATGCCGGGTCCATACCGGCCGATATTGCCCTAAATATGGAGCAGAAGGGCTTTAAATTGGAACAGGAACCGCCCGTCTGGGCAGTCAAGCTTATTATAAACCACCAGACTAATATACTGCTGGCAGGGCAGTCTTTACGGCAGGCTTTGGCCTACGGCATTAATTTAGATCAGTTGGTAGAAATTTCTCAAAGGGGACAAGCTGAAAAAGGCAGTCCGGGACTTATACCTCCTGCCAATACTGATTGGCATAATCCTCAAACATTTGAGTATGAGTTTAATCCTTCCCTGGCAGAGTCAATGATAGAAGAGCTGGGATATGGCAAAGGCCAGGATGGTTATTATGATAAGGAAGGCCAGCAGCTGGAGCTGGAGCTGGCAGTAAGTCAGGGAAACCTGGAAAGGGATGCCCAGATTATAAAAAGTAATTTAGAGGATATAGGAATAAAAATTGACCTGGTTAGCTATGAGGCCAAAACGTTGGACAGTAAAATTGAAACCTGGGATTTTGACTTGGCCCTAAGTGGCCATGGCGGCCTGGGAGGAGACCCAGAGTCACTGAACAGGGTTGTAATCGGTAAAGATTTTAACAGCGTAAGATACTTTAAGGACCAGCAGCTGGTAGACTTGTTAAATATGCAGATACAGGAAATGGATCAAGACAAAAGAAAAGAAATAATAGATGATATCCAAGAAATCTATGCCCGGCAGCTGCCCTCAATAACTCTTTACTATCCTCAGTGGTACTGGGCCCATAATGGCAAAGCAGATATTTTCTTTACTCCTGGAGGGTTGGCTACAGGAATACCGATACCAATAAATAAGATGGCATTTATAGGCGGTTGATATGGGAAAACGCATATCTAGCTATATCATAGCTTTTTTGGTAATCATAACTTTAAATTTCATGGTGCCCCGGATGCTTCCCGGTGATCCCTTAAGTGCCATATATGGAAATGAAGTGCTGATAAAATTACCCAGCCAGACCATGGAATATATTCAAAGTTCTTACGGATTGGAGGGGCCTTTATGGAAACAGTATTTAAATTACCTGTATTCAATGTTTTCAGGAAGGCTGGGATATTCCTATTTTCATCAGGCCAGGGTAGAAACCGTGCTTTCCGCTTATCTGCCCTACAGCCTTATACTTATGGGCTTGGCTGTATTCATCTCCCACCTATTGGGATTTATAGCAGGAATAGAATCAGGATGGAGGAGGGGAAGGCCTGCAGACCGGGTACTTCTGGGTTCCATTATATTTTCTTCCAGTTTTCCCAGTTTTTTTATAGGGGTATTATTATTAATACTTCTGGGCTCCATGTGGAACCTGCTGCCTTTCCAGGGAGCCAGTACTGCTTATGCTAACCTGAAAGGGCTTAGCCTTTCACTGGATTATCTAGCACACATGATTTTACCACTATTAAGCTTGGTAGTAGTATTTTTGCCGTCAGTATATTTACTTACCCGCAACTCTTTGATTTCTAATATGTCGGAGCCCTATATACTGCTGGCCCGGGCCAAAGGACTTAGCGAAACCAGGATAAGATATGTTCATGCTGGAAAGAATTCATTGATTCCGGTAGCTACCCAGGCAGGAATAAATGTTGGTACCCGGCTGGTAACCGGAGCCCTGTTTATAGAAATAATATTTTCCTATCCGGGCATGGGAACCCTCATCTATAATTCCATATTAAACCGGGATTATCCGCTTCTGCAGGGAAGCCTATTGGCGTTAACCCTATTGGTTTTAGTCATTAACTTTATTGCGGATATCCTTTACAAAAAATTAGACCCCAGGATAGATTATGCATATCAGCATTAGGCAAAACTTAAAACGGGATGTTAAGGCACAGGCGGGCCTGGGCTTGATTCTGCTGCTTTTTCTAGGGGCAATACTAGTACCCCTCCTAATTCAGGACCCTGACGCATTCAGTACCCACATATTTGCCCCGCCCAGTGCGCAGCACTGGCTGGGTACCAATGACCTGGGGCAGGATATATTTTCCCGGCTGGGCTACGGCCTGAGGACTTCCATGCTGATATCACTTAGTGCTGGCATGCTGGCTACCAGCATTAGTGTGATAGTAGGCATGTGGTCAGGCTTTGCCGGAGGATGGACAGACATGGTGATTATGAGAATAATAGATGCATTATTGATACTGCCATCCATAATAATTATCATCCTTATTTCTGCTTTTATACGGCCAAATATGGGCAGCCTGATAGTAATTATATCGCTGTTTCACTGGGCAGGTGGAGCCCGGATTATAAGGGGGCAGACTTTGGTATTAAAACATAAGACCCATATCAGTTGTGCCAAAACCTTTGGTGCCGGCAAGTGGTATACCCTAACCAGGCACATAATCCCTGATCTAGGGAATATCATTACGGCTTCCTTTTTGCATAATGCCCGCTCTGCCGTATTTTTAGAGGCAGGCATGGCTTTTATAGGAATTTCAAGCCTATCTTCGGTAAGCCTGGGAACCATGATGCATAATGCTTTTAAGTTTTACTATCTGCCGGTATGGTTGTGGTGGCTGCTTCCCCCCGGCATAATGCTTTCCCTAATTTTGCTTTCTTTTACCTTTTTGGGTAATTTAATGGAAAAAGTAATAGATCCGAGGCTAAAGGATGCTTGAAGTAAAAGATTTATATGCAGGATATGGGCCTAAAACCATACTTAAAGATATAAGTTTTACTGCTGCCCCCGGTGAGATAGTAGCCATTGTAGGGGAGTCGGGGACAGGGAAGACCACCCTGGCCATGAGCATTATGGGAATGCTTGGCCAGCAGTCTAAAGATGGAAGAACAAAAGGGGGAATTTACTTTAACGGAATAAATCTTTGCGGCGCAGATAAACAGCAATGGGCAAGTATCAGGTGGAAAAAAATATCTATGGTATTTCAAAATGTGGAAAATATCCTTAATCCTACCTTGACCATATACCATCAGCTTATAGAAATAGCAAATAGCAGCCAAGATGTTTCAGAGATGTTAAATGAGGTAGGTTTTCCAGCCGGTAGGCATAATGCCTACCCCCATCAGCTAAGCATGGGAGAAAAACAAAAAGCATTGGTGGCCATGGCCTATGTTTGCCGTCCAGAGCTGGTTCTATTAGATGAACCTACTTCTTCATTGGACCAGAAGTCAAAACAGGATCTGATAGAAACCATTAAAAAGATAAGCGGCCAAAAAACGGTAATTCTGGTTACCCATGATTTGGAAACAGCCCAAAAACTTTCCCACAGGGCATTGGTCCTGTACGGGGGGAGCATAGTCGAGCTGGGACCCACGGAAATGATTTTTTCCCAGCCCCGGCATCCCTATACCCGGGGCCTTATAAGGTCTTATCCTTCGCTGGACCGTACCAAGGACCTGCAGGGAATAAGGGGTAAGGCAGAGTTTGTACGCTCTGGCTGCCCCTTCTGGCCCCGGTGTACCCAGCGAATAGATGTATGCAGGCTGCAGAAGCCTGAACTTAAAGCCTATAGTACCAGGAGCCTGGCCTGCCACCGTAAAGGCATAATAGCTTTACTAAAAGCCAGGGGAATAGAAAAGGCCTATGGGAAAGACCCCATTTTAGAAGAAGTGGACCTTGATATATATGAAGGGGAAACAGTTACACTATTAGGACAGAGCGGCTCTGGAAAGACCACCCTGGCCAAAATTATTATGGGCTTAATTTACTCAGATCGGGGAGAGATATTTCTGGAAAATGAACCGGTGCATAAATGGGACCTTGATTTTTATGGCCGGGTACAGATGATTTTCCAGGATATACGCTCCGCTATTTCCCATCGACTGAAAGTGCTGGAAGCAGTTTCAGAGCCTCTAGTAATACAGAAATGGGGAAACTTAAAGCAGAGAACAGATAAAGTAAGGCAGGTATTAGAGGAAGTAGAACTTCCCTCTACCCGGGAATTTTTAGAAACTTACCCCCACCATTTAAGTGGAGGAGAGCTGCAGAGGGTAGCCATTGCCAGGGCCCTGGTTATTTCTCCAAAACTTATTATTGCTGATGAACCTACTTCCAGCCTGGACGCCAGCATTCAGGCCAAGGTGCTTAAGCTGCTGAACCAAATCCAGGAGCAAAGGGGGCTGGGAATGCTGTTTATAACCCATGACCTGGGTGTAGCCCGCAAGGTTAGCGATCGCATAGTGTTACTAGAACATGGTAAAATAAAGTCAGAATAAATTATGAAAAAATACACTATAAGTCCCATAGGCATAGTACATTCTCCCTACCAGACTAGGGAACAAGCTCCCCGGCAGGCTGCTTACTCCAAGGGAGCTAAAGGGATTATTGAAGTTTATGAAAAATATCTTCCAGGGTTGGAAGGCCTAGAAAATTATGAGCATATCATAGTGCTCTTTTATTTTAACCAAAACCTTGGTTATAACCTCACCGCCCTTCCGCCGGGCCAGGATAAACCCAGAGGGGTATTTGCTACCAGGTCTCCCCGGAGGCCTAATTTTGTAGGCATGTCGGTAGTAAAATTGGAAAAAATTGAAGGCAACAACCTTTATATAACCAGCCTGGATATGCTGGACGGTACCCCGGTAATAGATATAAAGCCTTATGTGGCTGATTTGGACAGTAAGCCTGGATTGAAGAAATAAAAAAAGTGCAGGATTTCTCCTGCACTTTTTTATGGTTATATTTTGAAACTATTCGGCTTCTGACATTTTGTGGTATTTTTCGTACTTTTCTTTGGCATCTTCTTCCGCTTTGGCAAATAGTTCATCCGCTATTTCGGGGAAAGTCTTGGTGAGTGATGCGTATCTTACTTCTCCCATCAAGAAATCCCTAAAGGATGCAGAAGGCTCTTTGGAATCCAGCACGAAGGGGTTCTTGCCTTCCTCTTTTAATACAGGATTGTACCTGTACAGGTGCCAGTAACCGGCCTCCACTGCTTCTTTTTCCCTGCCCTGGGTATGAGACATACCTGCTTTCAATCCGTGGTTAATACAGGGAGCATAAGCAATGATAATAGAAGGCCCCTTATATGCTTCTGCTTCACGCAGGGCTTTAAGGGTCTGGTTTTTGTTAGCTCCCATAGCTATCTGGGCTACATATACATAACCATAGGTAGTGGCCATAAGTCCCAGGTCCTTTTTCTTGACCTTTTTACCTGAAGCGGCAAATTTAGCCACTGCACCCAGAGGGGTAGATTTAGAGGATTGACCTCCGGTATTGGAGTAAACCTCAGTATCGTAAACAAATACATTAACATCTTCTCCGGAAGCAAGTACGTGGTCTAGGCCGCCGTATCCAATATCATAAGCCCAGCCATCCCCACCGAAAATCCAGACTGACTTTTTGATGAAGTAGTCCTTTAATTCCAGCATCTGCTTCCTTAGGTCTTCAGCTTTAGAATCGGACTGTTTCTGGGTCAAGAGCTCTACCATCCGGGGATAGACCTCTTTGGTGATATCCCCATCATCTACGTTTTCAATCCACTGGTTTAGGACTTCTTTAAGCTTGGAATCTAAATTTAGTTTAACCAGCTCACTGGCTAAATCTAATATCTTGGCCCTTACCTGTTTGTTACCCAAAGCCATTCCGTATCCATATTCCGCATTATCCTCAAACAAGGAGTTAGCCCACGCAGGACCTCTGCCCAGATGATTTACAGTGTAAGGAGTGGATGGAGCGGATCCTCCCCAGATAGAGGAGCAACCGGTAGCATTGGCTACCATCATCCGGTCTCCAAACAGCTGGGTTATTAGCCGGGCATATGAGGTTTCTCCACAACCGGCACAGGAGCCGGAGAATTCAAACAATGGCTGTTTGAACTGGCATCCTTTCAGGTTGCTGGCATCAATACCCTCTTTTGGGGATAGGCTTAATGCATATTCCCAGTTCTTTACTTCGGATAGCTGGCTTTCCAAAGGCTTAAGTTCAAGGGCCTTCTCCTTAGCCGGGCATACTTCTACGCAGTTTCCACAGCCGGTGCAATCCAAAGGACTTATCTGAATCTTAAACTTATAGTCCTTGATATCCTTGCCTTTTCCATCCAGCATTTCAAAGCCTTCTGGAGCCTTCTTAGCCTCTTCTTCTGTAATTAGGAACGGCCTGATTACAGCATGGGGGCAAACATAGGCGCATTGATTACACTGTATGCAGTTTTCTTTAATCCAATGCGGTACCTCTACTGCTATACCTCTCTTCTCGTAGGCAGCAGTTCCTGCCGGGAAGGTACCATCTTCCCTGCCTTCAAACTTGCTTACTGGAATGTCGTCACCTTCCTGCCTGTTCATAGGTATAAGTATCTCTCTTATGAATTGGGGCACCTCAGCAGCAGCTGTTTCTGTAGTTTGCTTGGCCTGTTTCCAGGCTTCCGGCACCTCTACCTTGACCAGCTTTTCTATTCCCTGATCCACTGCCTGATAGTTCATTTCCACAATGTTTTTCCCTTTTCGGCCATAAGTTTTTTCTATGGCTTCTTTCAGCAGTTTTACTGCCTTATCCAGCTCTATAACCTTGGCAATTTTAAAGAATGCTGCCTGCATTACCATGTTAATCCTGTTGCCCAGGCCTATATCCCTGGCAATATCGGTAGCATTAATGGTATAGAAATCAATATTGTGCTCTGCTAAATATTTCTTCATATCTGCTGGCAGTTTTTCTTCCAGTTCTTCCATATCCCACTGGCAGTTTAATACAAACTTGCCGCTGTCTTTTAAGCCTTTTAGCAAATTATATTGTTCTACATAAGCTTGGTTATGGCAGGCAATATAGTCAGCGTTTTCAATAAGATAGGTGGATTTAATAGGGTGTTTTCCAAACCTTAAATGAGAGATGGTAAGTCCCCCTGATTTTTTAGAGTCATACTGGAAGTATCCCTGTGCAAACAGGTCAGTGTTGTCACCAATAATCTTGATGGCGTTCTTGTTAGCTCCCACTGTTCCGTCTGAGCCCAAACCCCAGAACTTGCACATTATAGTGCCTTCTGGCTCAGTAACAATTTTATCTTCTATAGGCAGTGAGGTGTGGGTAAGGTCATCGTTTATGCCTATGGTAAATCCATCTTTAGGCTCATCCTTTTTAAGGTTGTCAAAGACAGCCTTAATCTGGGAAGGAGTAGTATCCTTGGAGCCCAAACCGTATCTGCCGCCCACAATCAGCGGTCTCTTATCCATATTATAGAACAGGGTTTTTACATCTTCATAAAGTGGTTCACCTAAAGAGCCGGGCTCTTTAGTCCGGTCTAAAGTAGCAATTTTTTCTACTGTTTCCGGTAAAGCCTCCATGAAGTGTTTAGCGGAGAAAGGCCGGTAGAGATGTACTTTTATAACCCCGTATTTCTCACCGTTACGGTTTAGGTAATCCACTGTTTCTTCTATAGCTTCAGTTATTGAGCCCATGGCAATTATTATGTTTTTAGCGTCAGGAGCTCCAAAATAGTTGAAAGGCCTGTATTCCCTACCAGTCAGTTTACTAATTTTAGCCATATAATCTGCGGTTATATCTGGAACTTTTTCATAAAACCTGTTGGATGATTCCCGGGCTTGGAAAAAGATGTCGGGATTTTGGGCAGTACCCCTGGTAACTGGATGCATGGGATTAAGGGCCCTGTCCCTGAAGTCCTTTATAGCCTGCATATCTACCAGTTCTTTTAAGTCTTCATAGTCCCAAACCTCGATTTTCTGTACTTCGCTGGAAGTTCTAAATCCATCAAAAAAGTGAAGGAAGGGGACCCTGGACTTAATGGCAGCCAAATGGGCTACAGCGGCCAGGTCCATTACTTCCTGCACGCCTCCGGAAGCCAGTAGGGCAAAACCAGTCTGCCTGGCAGCCATAACATCTGAATGGTCCCCGAATATGGACAGTGCATGAGCGGCTACAGCCCTGGCACTTACATGAAATACTCCCGGCAGCAGTTCTCCTGATATCTTGTACATATTAGGTATCATCAGTAATAAACCCTGGGAGGCGGTAAAGGTGGAAGTCAAAGCCCCTCCCTGGAGTGAGCCGTGTACTGATCCTGATGCACCGCCTTCTGATTGGAGCTCTACCACGCTTACCTGCTGTCCAAAAATATTCTTACGCCCATAGGCAGACCATTCATCTATAAATTCTGCCATTGTTGAGGATGGAGTTATGGGGTATATTGCCGCCACGTCTGTGTAGGCGTAGGCCACATGAGCGGCTGCGGTGTTACCATCCATGGTTTTCATTTTTTTCATAATGCTTCTACTCCTTTAATTACCTTGTATAGTTTTTAATTATTGGTTCCTTATTCATAAGTATATCCACATACTGGGCCCTCTGATACACAAAGGGATCCGAAACTTTATCCTTTGACAGTTTACCCCTAAAATCATCTAATGTCTTGTATTTTTTGCTGTCCATCCAGTCAGACAGCTGTTTTTTTATCTGACCTATAAAACTGATTTTATTCTTATATAAAGCGCTTACACATTGTACGGTCTGGGCTCCTGCCAGTATCATCTTGGCTGCATCTTCTCCGGTAAATACCCCGGTACTGCTGCAGATATCTGCTTTTATATTATTATACAAGAGGCCGGCAAACCTTAAAGGCAGGCGGTAATCCCCGGAACTGCTTAAGTTAAAAGGCCGGGTATGTTCCTCTTTTTTAATATCTATATCAGGCTGGAACAGGCGGTTAAACAGCACGAAAGCATCAGCTCCCAAACTGTCCATGGTTTTTATTACATTAAGGGGATTAGTGTAAAAAAAGCTAAGTTTTACCGCTACCGGTATGGATACTGCTTTTTTAACATTTTCAACTATGTTGTAGTGGTCTTTCTTAATAGCGGTTCCTTCTACCTGTATATCATAAGGAAGCGAGTACAGGTTTATTTCCAGGGCATCTACCCCGGTTTGCTCCATCTTTTTGGCGTATTCTACCCATACCTCCTGGTGTACACAGTTTAAACTGCCTATGAGAGGGACAGATATTTCTTTTCTTATCTTTTCCAGTTGATACAGGTGTGCCTGGGGGCCTGCATGATGTATGTCAGGAAAGACGTCTATCATCTCTGCGTGCCGTTCATCGTATTCCTCTGCTTCATCGGTAAGCTGCAGGTCTTCCAGCTGTACCTGTTCTTCAAACAGGGACCGGTAGACGATAGCCCCAGCGCCGGCCTCCTCCATCTTTTTAATATTATCCATTTTTTTCATGAGGTTGTTGGCGCCTACCAGAATAGGGTTGTCCAGTTTAATTCCCATATAGGTTGTATTTAGTTTTGACATGGTAAAACCTCCTTAAATTATTAAGCAACCTACCCTATTTTAGCACTAAAAAAACACTTAGCCACCAGGCTAAAATTATCCTGCCTATACCACAAATCTCATTATTCTACCATACTTTTCTCTTGGCGATAAGGTCAAATCCGGCAGTTACCAGTGGTATTGCTGTGTACCAGAAACCATGGTTTAAAAAATAGGGGACAAACTCCAGCTGGGTGTATTTGACCAGCCAGTCTAACACCAGGCATATGGCCAACCACAGGATTCCTACCAGAAGGCCTTCTCCGGCAAAACCCTTGAACATATTCTTAAAATAAATTATGCCGAAAAATACAACTGCTATTATCAAGGAAAGGAAGATCAGGTATTCATAAGGTCCTACCTTGCCTTGTTTTAAAGGTTCTGCCAGCAAAAATGTAGCAAACGGTATCGCCCAGATTAAGGCTCCAAACAAGAGGATGGTAAAAAATTTTCTCATGTATATGTAAAGATATTAGGTATTATTTTAATATATTAAATAACATATGCCTTTTAAAATCAACTTTGCCCATAAGGCTTGGGAAGGGAGTCAGCCTGGCAGGGTTGAAAAATCTATGTTATTGCTTATCATAGGTTAATAATTATTAACAGGTAAGGAGGATGGTATTGGAAACCTTTAACCTGGTAGGGAGCATCATGGCTTTTTTAGCCCCGGCAGCTTTTGTAATGGCTTTGGGAGCTCTCTCTTATGTGGGAAAATTAAAAAAAGAAGTTGACCAGGCTAAAGCAGAGCTAAACAGGTTGGCTGATAAGTTGGACCAAGATTAGCTAGCTGGTTATTATCCAGCCGGATTGCTTATTATATTCAGCAGAACTTAAAGGAGTGTTTTTAAAGTGAAGATTAAATATGGAATTGGCTGCCTGGCAGCTATGCTGCTGGTTATAGCAATAATTGCAGGCTGCAGCAGGCCAGGGGAGAGGGCAGGGGATAACCTGGCCCAGGAACTTATAGATCAGGGAGTAAATATTATAAGTACGGCGGTAATGGAAAGGGATGGACAGAAGATCCTGGCCATTACCGGTTTTGGCATGGACCAGACTGCCATAAACAAGATAAGAGAGGCATCTGGAGATGATTTGCTGTTAGAGATACAGGAAGCAGAAGAGGTGTTTTTTATTGAGGGCATTATAGGTAAAATAGAAACCGGCAATGATGGCCAGGTAATACTGTGGGTAGAAGAGGGCTCAGGCCAGTCGCAAGCAGAAAGCGCTTATGTATCTGTTGTAGGCTATACCCGCATACTTTTTAAAAAAGATAGTATTAATTTAGCGTATCAGGCCAATGCATTAAAAGAAGGGCAGAGGATACGGGTATTAAATGCAGGGGTGGTACTAACTTCGCTACCTCCTCAAATCAGCGCCAGCACCATTATTATCTTGGATGATTAAGGCAGCACCTTGGTTAAATATTATTTATGGTATTTCTATTTCACGGGGATCATCTGGGGCAGGTTTTACCATCCAGTCTTGGGGATCCATGGTAAAATCAGAGGATATGTCTCCAATAGGCATCTTATAGTATTTACCGTGGGCAGTGGCTGCAATGGTTCCATCTTCCAGCAGTATTTCTCCCGTACCTTCAAAAAACCGCCTGTTTTCTTTAGTAAGCCTGCTTACTGCTTTTAGGGGCTGGCCTAAGGGTATTGGTTTTTTTAGGCGGATACTAAAGTCTACTGTAACTCCCCACAGCTGCTCATCTTTTCCCATATTTATATTGCGTCCTATAGCTTCATCTAAAATAGCTGCCGCTAAGCCTCCATGCAGCCTTCCCGGGTAGCCCTGATGGGTTTGATTGGGGGTAAATATGGCTATCAGTTCTTTTTGGTCTGTCTCGTAAAAGGATGCTTTTAGGCCCAGCTTATTTTTTAGGCCGCATACAAAGCACATTCTGGAGTTTTCCTGTTTGGCTGTTACCTTGTAATTTTGTCTATGTTCCATATGTTTGGTTTGGTTGACTTTTTTAGAGATTATAATGGGTGGGATGTTATAAATCCAGTGGGGGAACAATTATTGGTAATATTTAGCTGGCAATCTACTTCTTCTTTTTGCTCTTATCTATCTTTACTCCCAACAGTTTTTCCAGCTCAGGTAATTTTTGTTCGTCTCTTAAAATAAAGGGGCATTTATGTTCTTGGGCCAGTGAAGGATCTTCGGCTACTGCTCTGGCATAGTCTTCACAGCCTATAAAGCCGCAGGCGCCGCAATCTCTCTTAGGCATTATTTGCAGTATCTGCTCTACTTTTTCAGGCTTCTTTTTTTCTTTGGGAAGTATGATGCTTACCAGTATTATAAGGATGGCTAAAAATAGGGCTATAGCCACCGATACCAGTATTACTATTAACATATTTGACATTATTAATTCCTTTAATTTTAGTTTTCTAAATATTAGCTTATTTTTGGTTTGTAGACAAATGTAGAGAGCACAAACATAAATGAAAAACTAATAAGTTAATAAAAAGGCTATTGACCTATTAACACATAATTATGGTTATGCCTACTTGGCTAAAAAAATAGGGATATATTGCAAAATGTATATTAATGACCTAATAGCCTGCTCATAGCCAAAATTGTCTTTCTGTATAGGGAATTATATGGCAGTTTCTTTAAGAATAATCTAAAATTTTTTCAATAAAGCGCTTTCTGGCATAAAAAGCTCTGCTTCTCGAACCATGTCCTGCACCTTTTGTTCTAGCTTGTATCCATTTACCATCTTTACCAGTGAGAGATTCAAAACCATCCATTACTAATTTGTTTCTGATATACTCATAATCTGATTCAATTTCATCTATTAATTCACGATCTTTCTCTAAATCAATGATATCTACTTTAAGAAGTTTTGATTTTGGAATATTTTTACCTTCCCATGATACTGCACAAAAGATTATAGTCTTTAATTTCTGCCAGCAATGACTTTTATAAAAGGATGTGTCTCTTAATTCATTTTTGTTTATCATGGTAATTGCCATGGTTTCTTTTGGAACTAATTTGCCTTTTACATAATAAAAGGCAACAGATTTCAATTCAAAGTTTTCTCCATTGGAGGCCTTACTGCAATTGTTATTCAGTCCTGCAAGTCTTTCCAAAACTAAGCCTTTCCAGCCTTTATTCTGCTTACCATTTTTAAACACAACAATTTCCAATTTTTTGGCAAAATTAAAAAGATCTACATTTAAATATTTTTTAAGATTATTGAACGCTTCTTCTCTGGTAATTATATTCATAAGATATTAAAAATTTAAACTTATATATTATTATTCTAAATAAATATTTTAATTTTGACAAATTAATACATTGTAATAATAATAAAACAAACAATAAAAAAATTTAAAAAAAACATATTAATAGATATTATGGCAGAAGGCGGGCTATTCATAACCTTATATGACAACGATTCTTTAGAGTTGTATTTACAGAAAAATTTATATTCGTTTCTAATGAAACCTCAATTTGGGATCCCCTCAGCCCATAGCAGACATTTTCATGCTTTGGCAGACTATTCATGTATAAGAGAAGGTACGCATATTTTTTTCTTTTCCAAAAGGCGGATAATTTATGGCGGTCAGGCTATAGGCCACCAAAGTCTCGGGTCATTTTATTTAAATGGCACTCATAGCCCTTTGGGCAGAGAGGCTAAGGCAGAACTTTTTTGGGATGAATCTTCACGTTATGAGCCCACTTCTCATAAAGGAATTTTTTTAGTAGAAGAAATAGAAAAATGTCAGCCCTATGTTCTCATTTTTAAGGATTATTTAGAGCTTAAAAGAAAGATGATATGTACCGATGAACTATATTTTATAATAGGTAAACTTGGTTTTCCTTTACCTTCAAATTCAATACAAAATATGGGTTTCTGTACGATGACACCCGGTGAAACTGTAGTTCTAATGAATTTATTAAGGCAAAGTAAAGAAATATTTATTTCAAATAAGGATTTTAGTGGAATTACAATAGGCGAAAATAAAACATTATTTAATAAAAATTTAGGAATAAAAGATTTGGCATATGACTACAAAAAGGGCAGTATATTAAATGAAGCACATTTGGAAGCAAGCCTATTAGCGAATCCTGGATTATTTAAAAATGAATTATTAAGGCCGGAAAAAAAGGATGTGATTTGTAGGCAAGTCCCTATTTCTCCATTTAAATCCTACCAAATGGATAGATCAGATATATGTTATTACAGGCATGATAACCCTATTAAGGAGGGTACTCTTCCTAATATAATAATTGAATTAAAAAATAAAATAGCTGGAATAGATTCAATTATACAAACTCAAAAATACTTAAGATGGATAAAACAAATTTTAGACAACTCTTTTGTCAAAATAGACATAAAAGCATTTATTTTCGCACCTTCTTTTTCCTTAACAAGCGTTAAAAGAGCTACAAGTGAATTTAAAGATAGAATCTATCTAGTTTCTTTTTCTGGAGATATTTTATCTTTGGATGATTTAATATAGTTTGTACTAAATTTTATATTGCTTAAATTCTCTAAGAGGTCTGGTTTTCTAAAAATAAATAAATGTTCATGCATTATTAATAAAAAATTATATTTTTCAGTTTGTTTTTGCCAATAAGGAGTGGTTTTACAGTTATGTTGTATTTTTATAACATCTTCTTTTAAAGCAAAACCAGCATCTAAAAAATTTTCCATTATGTAAAAGGATAAAGGAATATAATGTTTCCTTTTTCTAAGATCTCCAATAAGAATAGCACAGTAATGATTTGGTTTTAGGACTCTATATAAATGGTTTATACCTTTGCGAAAAATTCTACAAAATTTTTCTATGCTAGAAATATTAGAAAGGTCGCCGGTAATTTCGCCATTGGAATACCTAATTATATTAGCATAAGGCGGATGGGTAATAATCAGGTCAATAGAATTATCTTGTATTTCTTTAAGGTTGGTTAAATCCCCTACCTTTATTGAATAATATGGTTCATCTAGTGCTCCAGGGAGAGTAAAATCCATAGCTTTATTGGCCAACTTTACAAACTTAGGGTTAATATCAAAACCAATAAAATTTCTTCCAGTAAGCCTGCATTCAATACCAGTGGTGCCTCCCCCTACTGTAGGATCAAGAACTATATCACTGGTATTAGAATATCTCTCTATCACATTTCTTGGTATTTGGGGAGCAAAATTACCTCTAAAATTAGAGGTATGAGTAGCCCATTTCCCTCTATCAGGAAAAGACCAAACTGAAGTAATCTCTTTTTTCAGGTTTAATTGCATCTAGGAATAATTTCTGATTATTAATTCCTTTATTTCGCCTCTTTTTGTCCCTATGCAGTTAATGCTTCTCTTTGCCAATACTCTCTCTATATTATAATGGCTATAAAGTTTATCAAAAAAATCATCTTCTGGGTTTTCATTTTTAGGATCTGAGTTACTCAGCATTAGTAGTGCATCCCTTTGATCCATTTTTTTATAAAGGTGGGCTAACCTTATCTGGTCTTCTTCGGAAAAAGATTCTTTGCTATAGCTTGTAAAATTTGATGAACCATTTAGAGGTCTGTAAGGGGGATCTAAATAAATAAAACTTCCCTTTCTGATATATTTTTCTAAGTTTTCAAAATCTGAACATATAATTTCAGTATCCTTCAGGGCTTCTTGTACTTCCAAAATATTAGCTTTATTACAAATATTAGGGTTTTTATAAGACCCATAAGGTACGTTAAAGCCACCCTTTCTATTTTGTCTAAACAGGCCGTTATAACAGGTTTTATTTAGAAAAATCAGATAGGCAGTTCTAATTATCCAATTAAAATTAAAACTATCATAATTAAAACCCGGTTGCTGCATGTTATATCTGGCTCTAATCTTATAAAAGAATTCCTTCCTTTGATTGGTGGTACCTTTTAAATAGGATTTTTCTAGCATAGCAAGCTTTTCTATAAGTTGGTGAGGGTAGTCTCTAACAGTTTTGTAAGCTAGAACTAATTCTTGATTTATATCCATAAGCACTGCTTGGTTGATTATATAATTATTTTTTAAGTAAAAGAAGAAAGCTCCTCCGCCTATGAAAGGCTCAATGTAGTAATCTATTTTTCCCAGCTCAATAATTTTCAATGGTAAACGCTTAGCCAGCTCAGGTATAAGCTGATTCTTGCCGCCTGCCCATTTTAGGAAAGGTTTTGCTTTTTTCTCTTCAAGTAATTTTAATTTACTCATGAATTAATTAGGTCATCCACTTTTACACCTAGCGCATTAGCTATTTTTACTAATGTCTTTATCGTTGGATTCTTATTGTTACCAGTTTCTATCTTTACCAAAGTGGTAAGAGTTATATCTGCTTTTTTGGTTAACTTATCTTGGGATAAACCTTTTTTAGTGCGATAATTTTTTATATTGCTACCCAGGGTGTTAATTTGTTTAACTTTCATTATATTGCAATAATAATAATTATTTCATTTAATAGTAATTTAAATTGTTATTTATATCAAGTAAAGTTTTCATATGATATTCTATCACTATAAACAAAATAAATAAATAGGTATTGATGTAAAAATTTAAATATTCATTAGCACATATTATAAAAACAAGAATTCTGAAGTTTCTGTTTGTCCATATTCTTTTGCCTAATTTTATGCTATATTATCCTTAGCTTATTTTACAATTTAATAACATTCTGCTTTTCAAGGGAATCCAGTTAGAATCTGGAACGGTCCCGCCACTGTATTTGGGTGAGTATTCTTCAATAAGCCACTGGCAATAGCTGGGAAGGCGAAGGGTAAAGTCCCATAAGTCAGGA